>NZ_JANXMI010000333.1 GCF_025354735.1 Rugamonas sp. | reverse complement strand
GGCCCACCCATATGGTTTTGGCGGCGACAGAGCCTGTCGCGGTGGCAGTGCCCGGCGGGCCTCCAGTTCCCGCGTCCACGCCTTGGGGTGCGTGCGCCATGAGTTCTGCGCGCACCTGCGGGGTAATTGCGGTGCTGGTTGGCCCATTTACGCTGTTTTGGGGATTAATTTGGGCTGTAGCCCTCGTAAATAGTGCATAGTTAGCTACTAACAAAGTAGCAAACAGAGTGGCAAACAGCCAGCGAGGCAGGGCGGTGGGCAGTTTCATTTTGAATCTGTCGGAGCATAAGCGCAGCGCAAAGTTCCGCTGGCCCGACAGCCCCAAGGATTGACCATCTCAACCCCCACGCCTTCAAAATCGCGTGTGTTGCGGGTGACCAGGGTGGCGACATGAGCCAGGCAACTTGCGGCAATCATCGCGTCTTGCACTTGCATCGGGCGGCCTGCCTTGCTGCGGGTTGCCATGATGTCGGCGTAGTAGGCCGTGGCGGCGCTGCCAAAAGGCAGTATCCGGCCCGCAAAGTCCTGCGCCAGCAAAGCCAGCAGCGCGGTATGAAGCCGAGTTTTTTTGCGTCCTGTGTTCAGCAAGGCGACGCCGTGCCGCAATTGCTCCTCGGTCATGGTGGCAATGTGCCAGGCGCTGTCATCAAGGGCCGTGAGTGCCTGTAAGACGGCGGGTTCGGGCCGCTCCCGCATCAATTCGGACACCACATTGGTGTCAAGCACATACAGGATTGCCATGGCGATCGGCCTGCCCGAACTTGAGTGGTTCGAACTTGGCCGGTGGCCTGGCGATGCTGCGTGGCACGGCAGGCAAATCTACCCCACCTGCGGCTGCAAACCTTGCGTGAATGCGGTTTGCCAGACGCGTGTGCTGGGTCGCAAGTGCATTGACCGCAGGCACTGTGCCCAAAGCGCAGCGCAATATCCGGCGGGCCTGCTCTTCCATGGAGGAGCCTTGGCGCGCCGCCTCAAAGCGCAGGCGGTTTTTAAGCGAGGTGTCAATTTGACGGATGGCAATGCTGTGCATGGCGTTCCTTGCGTGGCAGCTTTTATACATACAAAACAGAACGATATCATTGATATCAAATGGTTACCCGTCCCTCATCGCCCAAGCTTGTCTGTGAAGACCCGCCGGCAGCAAATTTTGGGCAACGGCGGGCCGCGCCAGCCATCATCCTCTGCACCCTCAACGCCAAATACATCCACGCTTCGCTGGGGTTGCGCTACCTGCTGGCCAACATGGGGGATTTGAAGGCGCAGACTGTTCTGCGTGAGTTCACCATCGCCCGCAAGCGGCAGGAGATGGTGGACGAACTGCTGGCGGCGCTGGGTGAGGCTGAGTTGGGTGCGGTGCAGGTGATTGGCTTCGGCGTCTACATCTGGAACGTGACGCAAACCTGCGCGCTGGTGCGCCTGCTCAGGGCGCTGCGGCCGGGCATCAAGATCGTGCTGGGCGGGCCCGAGGTGAGCCATGAGGTGGAGCAGCAAGACATCGTGCAACTGGCTGACCATGTGATCACCGGCTGGGGCGATGTGAGCTTTCGCAAACTGTGCCGCGCGCTGTTGCATGGACCCCAGCCGCTCATGAAAATCATAGCGGGTGAGCAGCCGCCGCTGGACCAGATCAAGCTGCCTTACGCCGAATACACCGACGCCGACTTGGCGCACCGCCTGCTGTACGTGGAGGCCTCGCGCGGCTGCCCGTTCAAGTGCGAATTCTGCCTGTCGGCGCTGGACAAGACCGCCTGGCCCTTCGGCCTCGAGCCCTTCCTCGCCGAAATGGAGGCGCTGCACGCGCGCGGCGCCCGCCTGTTCAAATTCGTCGACCGCACCTTCAACCTGAACATCAAGACCAGCCTGAAGATCATGCAGTTCTTCCTCGATAAGCTGGCGGCCAATCCGGACGATCCGGTCTACGCCCACTTCGAGCTGGTGCCCGACCACCTGCCGGACGCGCTGAAGGAGGGCATCAGCAAATTCCCGCCCGGCGCGCTGCAGTTCGAAATCGGCATCCAGAGCTTCAACCCCGAGGTGCAGGCGCTGGTCAGCCGCAAGCAGGACAACCAGAAGGCGGCCGAGAACATCCGCTGGTTGTGCGAACAGTCGCACGCCCACCTGCACGTCGACCTGATCGCCGGCCTGCCGGGCGAGGACGTGGCCAGCTTCGCCCTCGGCTTCAACAAACTCGTCGCGCTGAAACCGCACGAGATCCAGTTCGGCATCCTCAAGCGCCTGCGCGGCACGCCCATCATCCGCCACACCGAAACCTACGGCCTGGTGTTCGACCCGCACCCGCCCTACACCATCCTGGCCAACAAGCACATCGACTTCATGACCATGCAGCGCCTGGTGCGCTTCGCCCGCTACTGGGACCTGGTGGCCAACTCGGGGCGCTTCGCCAACACGGTGATCTGCCTGATGGGCGAGGCGCCGTTCGAGAATTTCATGGACTTCTCCGACTGGCTGTACGCGAAGACCGACGCCACCCACCGCATCGCCCTCGACCGCCTGGCCGGCCTGGTCTCGCAATGGCTGCAGACGCGCGGCATGAGCGTGCTCGAGGCGAACCTGCTGCTGGCGAGCGACTACGCCGGGCGCAACGATGCGGCCGCGCCGAAGGGCAAGACGGCCGGCGCGGAGGCGCCGCTGCCGCAGCGCCAGGCGCGCCATCTCGCGGCCTGATCGGGTGACGCCCCGGAACAGCGGTGGCGGAGCCGGCCATTCTCCCTTAAACTGAGCCCATGCCACTTTCACAAGAGCCCACCCTGAGCCTGAGCCCCGACGCAAAATCGGGCTCCACCGCGACCGCCAGCGGCACCTGGCAAGTCCACGCGCTGGCGCAGGGACACGCGATGCGCACCATCGGCGCGCAACTGGCGCCGCTGCGGGCGGACGCCGAACTGGCCTGGGATCTGACGCGCATCGACAGCATCGACCACATCGGCGCCCAGTTGTTCTGGAACGCCTGGGGCAAGCGCCGTCCCGCGCGCCTGCAACTGGCGCCGGCCCAGGAGGAATTCTTCAAGCGCATCGAGCAGGCCGGCGATCTGGAGATGCCGCGCCAGCGCACCCAGCGCCTGACCTCGGTGATGCTGCTGGGCTTCAAGATGCTCTCCTTCTTCGAGCACCTGGCGGGCTTCGTCGCCCTGGTCGGACAAGTCGCGCAGGACCTGGCGCGCTTCGCCCGCCGCCCCATGCGCGGGCCGTGGCGCGAAATCTCCGCCAACATCTTCCACGCCGGCTTCCAGGCGCTCGGCATCACCGCCCTGGTCGGCTTCCTGATCGGCGTCGTGCTGTCCTACCTGTCGGCGCAGCAGTTGCGCGCCTTCGGCGGCGACATCTACCTGGTCAACCTGCTCGGCATGAGCGTCATCCGCGAACTGGGGCCGCTGCTGGCGGCCATCCTGGTGGCCGGCCGCTCCGGCTCCTCGATCACCGCGCAACTGGGCGTCATGCGCGTCACCGAGGAGCTCGACGCGATGCTGGTGATGGGCATCTCGCACGGCTTCCGCCTGATCATGCCGAAGGTGCTCGCGCTGGCGATCTCGATGCCGCTGCTGGTCATCTGGACCGACACCGCCGCCCTCATCGGCGGCATGGTGGCGGCGAAAATCGAACTCAATCTGTCCTCGCGCTACTTCATCCAGAAGCTGCCCGACGCGGTGCCGCTGGCGAACTACCTGATCGGCCTGGGCAAGGGCGCCGTGTTCGGCACCCTGATCGCGCTGGTGTCCTGCCACTTCGGCCTGCGCATCAAGGCCAACACGGAAAGCCTGGGACGCGGCACCACCACCGCCGTGGTCGCCGCCATCACGGTGGTGATCCTGGCCGACGCCGTCTTCGCCATCGTCTTCAACGGCGTGGGTTACTGATGGCCGACGCCGACAACAGCTGCGCCGCGCCGGCCGCCTTCGACCTGCACGGCGACGCGCCGGTGGTCGAGATCAGCAATCTGTGGAGCAAGTTCGGCCGCACCGTGGTGCACCAGAACCTGAACCTGTCCATCGTGCGCGGCGAGATCATGTCCATCGTCGGCGGCTCCGGCACCGGCAAGACGGTGCTGCTGCGCCAGATGCTGGGACTGGAGCGGCCGGCGCGCGGCTGCGTGCGCGTCTTCGGCGAGGACATCAGCGAGGGCGATTCGGCCCACCTGCAGCAGTTGCGCAACCACTGGGGCATGCTGTTCCAGCAGGGCGCCCTGTATTCGGCGCTGACGGTGTTCGACAACGTCGCCCAGCCGATGCGCGAGTTGCGCGTCCTACCCGAGGACTTGATACGCGACGCCGTATTGTTGAAGATGAACATGGTCGGCCTGGGCCCCGAGCACGCCGCCAAGATGCCCTCCGACCTGTCCGGCGGCATGATCAAGCGGGTCGCGCTGGCGCGCGCCCTGGCGCTGGAGCCGAAACTGCTCTTCCTCGACGAACCGACGGCCGGCCTCGACCCGGACCTGTCGGAAACCTTCGTCGCGCTGATCCAGTCGCTGCACCGCGAACTGGGCCTGACGGTGGTGATGGTGACGCACGACCTGGACACCCTGTTCGCGCTCTCCACGCGCATCGCCGTGCTGGCCGAAAAGCACGTCATCGCGGTCGGCCCGACGCGCGAGGTGATCCGCGTCGAGCACCCCTTCATCAAACAATTTTTCCTCGGCGACCGCGGACAACGCGCGCTGGCGGTGCTCGACGAGCGCCGCGCAAAACAGAACCCGGAGGTGTAATGGAAAACAGATCGCACGCATTGATGACAGGCTTCTTCACCATTCTGCTGCTGATCGCGGCGCTGCTGTTCGGCGTCTGGTTCAACCGCGACCGCATCGAGCGCGTGCCCTATCTGCTGGCGACGACGCTGTCGGTGCCCGGCCTGAATCCGCAGGCGGCCGTGCGCTACCGCGGCCTGGAGGTGGGCAAGGTCGACGCCATCGATTTCGACCCCGGCGTGGCCGGCCGCATCCTGGTCCACATCAGCGTCGACAAGGACACCCCGGTCACCGTCAGCACCTACGCCACGCTGGGCTACCAAGGCGTGACCGGCATCGCCTACGTGCAGCTCGACGACGAGCAGAGCGGCTCGAAGCTGCTGGCCACCAGCGCCGCCAATCCGGCCCGCATCGAGCTGCGCCCCGGCCTGCTCGACCAGCTGGAAAAGCGCGGCAAGAAGATCCTCGACCAAGCCGAGACGCTGACGACGAAAATGAACCAGCTGCTCAGCCCGGAGAACCAGAAAGTGATGCTGGGCGCCTTCCAGGACGTCAGCGCCGCCGCCAAGGCCTACGCCTCCGTCCCGCAGCAGCTGGCGCCCACCCTGGCGACGCTGCCGCAGCTGAGCGAGCAGGCGCGGCGCAGCCTGGTGGCGGTGGCCGGCGCCAGCGCCGACGTCAGCCGCGTGGCGCAGAATTTCGACGCGCTGGGCCAGCGCCTGCAGGCGCCCGGCGGCGCGCTCGACAAGATCGGCGGCACCGTCGAGCGGGTCGGCCTGTCGGTCGAGGCGATCGGCGCCGGCATCGAGCTGGAGGCGCTGCCGCACGTGATCGACCTGAGCGACGAGGCGCGCTCCTCGATGCGGGTGCTGAAGCGCACCATGGAGGGCCTCAACGAGCGCCCGCAGAGCATCCTGTTCGGCGCCCCGGACGCGCCGCCCGGCCCCGGCGAAGCCGGCTTTGTCGCCCCGACCCAATGAGGAACACCATGCACACTCCCCCCCGCCGCAAGCTGACCGCGCTGGCCCTGGCCGCCGCCCTGCTGGGCGGCTGCGCCAGCCACGCGCCGCTCGCCACCCTGTACGATTTCGGCCCGCCGCCCGGCGCCG
>NZ_JANXMI010000332.1 GCF_025354735.1 Rugamonas sp. | reverse complement strand
CCCCCCGACGGTCCGCAACGCTGCTCTGCCACCGGCCCACAGCGGCTTTGGCTAAAGCCGCCGCGTACCGCTCACTTGGCCGGCGCGCGCGCCTTGCCGAACGCGTCGCCCGCCTTCCACTGCGGCATGTGCGGCGCGTCGGCGATCATGCGGCCCAGCGTCAGGGTGTACTGCGCGGTCTGCGTCATGCCGCTCAAATCCCAGCTCGGATCATACTCGTCGCTGACCTGGTGATAGCGCTTGCCGTACGCGGCCGCCTTGGCCGCCGACGCTTCCTGCTCATGCACATACTCATGTCCCGACTCGATAGAAAACGCCGGCACGCCCGCCTTGGCGAAGTTGAAATGGTCGCTGCGGAAATAGCCGCCGCCGGTGTCGGGACGCGCCGCCGCGATCCGCATGCCCATGCGCTTGGCCGCCGCCGCCGCCAGCTGGCCCAGCTCGGTGCGCTCGGCGCCGGCCGTGCCGATGTCGTGCGTGGGGCCGACGAAGTTCAGGCTGTCGAGATTCAAATTGGCGGCCGTCTTGTCGAGCGGCCACAAGGGCGCCGACGCGTAGGCCGCGCTGCCCAGCAAGCCCTGCTCCTCGGCCGCCACCCACAAAAACATCTGCGAGCGCTTGCCCGGCGCCTGCACGGCCGCGCGCGCCATCGCCAGCAAGGCGGCCGAGCCGGAAGCGTTGTCGACGGCGCCGTTGAAGATGGTGTCGCCGCTGCCGGCCTGCTTGCCCAGGTGGTCCCAGTGCGCGCTGTAAATAACCACTTGCGCCGCCAGCGCCGGATCGCTGCCCGGCACGATGCCGGCCACGTTGAACTGCTCGACCTTGCGCACCGTCGCCGTCATCTCGCCCTCGATGCTGGCGGCCAGCGCCACCGGCTTGAAGTCGCGGCGCTCGGCGGCGGCGCGCAGGGCGTCGAGGTCCTGGCCGCCGGCCGCGAACAGGGCGCGCGCCGCCGCCTCCGTCATCCAGCCCTGCAAGCCGCTGCCGACCTCGCCCTCGGTCAGCTGGAAGCGTTCGATGCCGGCCCAGCTGTGCTGCACCACGCTCCAGCCGTAGGAGGCCGAGGCGTCGGTGTGGATCAGCAGCACGCCGGCCGCGCCGCGCCGTTTGGCTTCCTCGAATTTATAGGTCCAGCGGCCGTAGTAGGTCAGGCTCTTGCCGTCGAAACGGTTGGGCTCCTCGGCCGTCGGCTGCGGATCGTTGACCATCATCACCAGCAGCTTGCCGCTCACGTCCATGCCCTTGTAATCGTCCCAGCCGCCCTGCTCCGGCGCGCTCACGCCGTAGCCGACGAACAGCAGCGGCGCGTCGAAGCGGCGCTGCGCTTGCGCGTCGCCGGGGGCCCAGACCCAATCCTTGCCGTATTCCAGCGGCAGCGTCCGGCCGCCCGCCTGTACATGCAGGGTGCTCGTTTCCGGCGTCGCCGTCACGCCCGCGATTTTCACGGACTGGCGGAAACTGGCGCCGTTGGCCGGCTTCAGGCCGATGGCGGCCGCTTCCGTTTCCAGATAGGCGACGGTGACGTCGGCGCTGCGCTGGCCGGTGCCGCGGCCTTCGAGCGCATCGCTGGAGAGAAATTGCAGGCTGGCGCGCAACGGCGCTTCCTGCACCGCCGGCAGCGCGGCGGCGTGGGCCGAAAAGGCCAGTGTCAGGCTGGAGGCCAGCGCGCCGGCGATTAGGGAGGTAGGCATTTTTTTCATGGGTTCCTGAAGCGGTGGGAGCGGCAAGCGGCGGTGTGCGCGAATAATGATGATTTGCGCGCGGCATATTGTAAGACAACTTGGCCGCGCTGCCGAGCCGGAATTGCGCAGGTGGCGACGGCGCCGAATCGAGGTCAGACCCCGACGTCACGGCGCCGATGAATCACCGTGAAAAGAAACGCACTCCGCCTCGAGGCGCTAAAATTGCGCCATGACCGCATCGTATTCACCGCCCCCCTACATCGGCCGCTTCGCGCCCTCGCCCACCGGGCCGCTGCATCTGGGTTCGCTGGTGGCGGCCATGGCCAGCTACCTCGACGCCCGCAGCCACAACGGCACCTGGCTGGTGCGCATCGAAGACGTCGACGGCGACCGCAACGTTGACGGCGCCGACCGCCACATCCTGGCCTCGCTGCAACGCTGCGGCATGCTGTGGGACGGCGAAGCCACCTGGCAAAGCCAGCGCACCGGCCTGTACGAGGCGGCCCTGGCCCACCTCGACGACCACGTCTACCCCTGCGGCTGCTCGCGCAAGGAAATCGCCGACGCCCAGCTGGCCCTGCGCGGCCGCCAGGCCCAGGCGCTGATCTACCCCGGCACCTGCCGCCACGGCCTGGCGCCCGGCCGCGCCGCCCGCGCGCTGCGCCTGAAAGTGCCGCAGCCGCACCACACCATCGCCTTCGTCGACCGCTGGCACGGTATCGTCACGCAAAACCTGAGCGACGAAGCGGGCGACTTCGTCATCAAGCGCGCCGACGGTTACTGGGCCTACCAGCTGGCCGTGGTGGCCGACGACGGCGCCCAGGGCGTCACCGACATCGTGCGCGGCGCCGACCTGCTGGACTCGACGCCGCGCCAGATTTATCTGCAACAGCTGCTGAACCTGCCGCAGCCGCGCTATCTGCACGTGCCGCTGGTCGTCAATGAGCGCGGCGAAAAATTGTCCAAGCAAACCGGCGCGCCGGCCTTCGACAACGGCGCCAGCGTCGGCGAGCTGCTGGCCACGGCGCTGCTGCCGGCGGCGCGCTTGCTCGGCATGGAACTGAGCGCGGCCAGCATCGCCGAATTCTGGCGCGTCGCGCTGCCGGCGTGGCAACGCCTGATGCGCGACCAGCCCCTGGTCTGACGCCGCAACATTGCCGTCCCGACGTTACCATGCCGCTGGGGTAACGTGTGCGCGCCCGTCCCCGAATATCGCTACACTGATTTTTTATCGGCCACCACACCATCATGGAAATCGAACTCAAGCTGGCGCTCGATCCGTCCGCCAACGACACGCTGCGCCAGCATCCGCTGCTGGCGGCCCACGCCGACGGTGACGCGCACGACGCGCAATTGCTGGCGCGTTATTTCGACACCGCCGATTTTTATCTGCGCCGCCACGGCGCCGGCCTGCGCGTGCGCAAGATCGACGGCGTCTGGGTACAAACCATGAAGGCCGGCGGCAGCGTGCAGGCCGGGCTGCACTCGCGCCATGAATGGGAAGGCCCGGTCGCGCGCGCGTGGCCGCAGCTGGGCAAGCTGAAAAAGCTGATCGACGGCGACGGCGACTGGGCCGCGCTGCTCGACGCGCCCGGCCTGGCCGAGCGGCTGCAAGCGCAGTTCGCGGTGCGCGTCGAGCGCCGCACCTGGCAGTTGCACGTCGACGACGCCGACATCGAAATGGTGCTCGACGTCGGCGCGGTCGAGCACAACGGCGCGGCCGATCCCATCAACGAAATCGAACTGGAACTGAAATCGGGCCAGCCCCGGGCGCTGTACGACTTCGCGCTGCGCTTGCTCGACGACTTGCCGCTGCGGCTGGAAAACAGCAACAAGGCCGAGCGCGGCTACGCGCTGTGCAGCCAGTCCGGCACCCGCATCCACAAGGCCGCCGAGCTGACGCTGGACCGCGACGGCAGCGTGGCCGACGCCATGCTGGCCATCTTCCACAACTGCCTGGCCCAGATCCAGGGCAACGAGGCCGGCGTGATCCACAGCGACAACGCCGAGAGCGTGCACCAGATGCGGGTCGGCGTGCGCCGCCTGCGCTCGGCGCTGAAACTGTTCGAGGCCAGCGCGCCCTGCCCGCCCGAGCTGCTGGCCGACATCGCGTGGCTGGGCGACGCCCTCGGCGCGCTACACGCGGCTGATGCTGTCGTTCAGCGCCTGGGCCATGAGCGCGGCCGGGGCCGGCGAGCAATTGCAGCAGCCGGTGCAGGGCTACGCGCGCGCCAGCACCAAGCGCAAGCACCACAAGCTGCTCAAGCGCGGCGCCCGGCTGCGCGACGCCGACGCCCGCGCCCTGCACCGCCTGCGCATCGCGGGCAAGCAGAGCCGCTATGCGCTGGAATTCTTTCAGTCGCTATACCGGCCCAAGCGCGTGCAAGCCTATCTGGAAGCGTTGACGGGATTGCAGGATGAGCTGGGCCGGCACAACGACCTGATCGTCGCCGACACCTTGCTCGAGCAGCTGGAACAGGAGCAGCCGCAGCAGGCCGGCGCCATCGCCTTCGTGCGCGGCTATTTGCTGGCACGGCGGGACGGCGACCAGGTCGGCGTGCGCAAACTGTGGAAAGCGTTCCAGGCGCTAGACTTGCCGGTGCA
>NZ_JANXMI010000322.1 GCF_025354735.1 Rugamonas sp. | reverse complement strand
CCAGGTTCTGTACTTGTTCGCGCATCTGCTCGATGAGCAGCTTCAGTTCCATCGAAGCGTCGGCCAGTTCCTTCACCGATGCCTTGGCGCCGAGGGTGTTCGCTTCGCGGTTCAGTTCCTGCATCATGAAGTCGAGCCGCTTGCCGACCTGGCCGCCCTTTTTCAGGATGTGGCGCGTCTCGGACAGGTGCGCCGACAGCCGGCCCAGCTCCTCGGCCACGTCGATGCGGATGCCGTACAAAATCACTTCCTGGCGGATGCGCTCGAGCGCGTCCTGGCGCGACAGCGCCGAATTCGAGCCCTGGCAGGCCAGGCCCAGCGCGTCCTGCATGCGCTCGACGGCCTTTTGCTGGAACGCCGCCACCACTTGCGGGATCAGCGGCGTGATGCGCTTGACGATCACTTCCATCGCCTCGATGCGCGAGGTCAGCATGGTTTCCAGCGCCGCGCCCTCGCGCTGGCGGCTGACGATGAAGGCGGCGATGGTGCGCGCGGTCAGCGTGGCGACGTCGGCCTGCAGCGACTCCTGGCCGATCTGGGCTTCCTCGACGACGCCGGGCCAGCGCAGCAGCTCGGCCACCGTCATCGCCGGCGCGCCGGCAAAGTGCTGCGTCACTTCCTGCTGCAGCCGCGCCAGTTCCGTCAGCAGCGGCAGGTTCAGCGCCTGGCTGCCGGCGGTGGCGGCCTTGCGCCCGAAACTGAGCCTCAGTTCGACTTTGCCGCGCGTGATGGCGGCCATGATGGCGGCCCGCAAATCGGGTTCGAGCGCGCGCAAATCGTCGTTTATTCGGAACTGCAAATCGAGAAAGCGCGAATTGACGCTCTTGATCTCGATCGTCAAAGTCCCCGCCGCGCTTTCACTGGTGGCCACCGCGTAGCCCGTCATGCTGGAAATGCTCAATGGATGTCCCCGATTTAATCTTTACAAAACAGTGATTTATCCACACAATCCGTTTGTTAAGGCGAGGAACCATTATGGCTGCACAAAACAACGCTCCTCTACCCGATGGACTGGAACTTGCTGGATACCGCATTGTAAAGAAAATTGCGTCCGGTGGGTTCAGTATTGTTTACTTGGCGTATGACGCCGACGGTAGCGCGGTAGCGATCAAAGAATATTTGCCGAGCGCGCTGGCGCTGCGGCAGGACGGCGAGCTGGTGCCGACTATTTCCAAGGCCAATCTGGCGGTGTTCCGCATCGGCCTCAAATGCTTCTTCGAAGAGGGGCGGGCACTGGCGCGCATCGCCCATCCGAACGTGGTGCGGGTGGTGAACTTCTTCCGCGCGCACGAGACCGTGTACATGGTGATGGGCTATGAATCCGGCCACTCGCTGCAAGAGTATATCCAGCGCCAGCGCGGCAAGGGCCGCCGCCTCGGTGAGGCTTTTATCCGACAGATTTTCACGCAGGTGCTGATGGGGCTGCGCGAAGTGCACGCCAACCAGCTGCTGCACCTGGACCTGAAGCCGGCCAACATCTATCTGCGCACCGACGGTTCGCCGATGCTGCTCGACTTCGGCGCCGCGCGCCAGACCGCCGACACCGACATCCCCAAGTTGACGCCGATGTACACGCCCGGCTTCGCGCCGCCGGAACTGTACACGCGCAGCGGCGGCCTCGGTCCGTGGTCCGACATCTACAGCATCGGCGCGGCGCTGTTTTCCTGCATGGTCGGTTCGCCGCCGCAGCCGGCCGACCAGCGCAAGACCGAAGACAAGATGGCGGGCCACTACCAGAAGCTCGACGGCGCCTACTCGGCGCAGCTGATCGCGCTGGTGCGCTGGTGTCTGGAACTCGATCCGCTGGCGCGGCCGCAAAGCGTGTTCGCGCTCCAGCGCGAGCTGCAAATGGCGGTGCCGGCGGTCGCGCCGCAGCCGCCGCCGGAGCCGGGCGGCTGGCGCGGTCTGGCGGCCAAACTGGGCCTGGTGCGCAGGAAAACCGCGACCGCTCCCAGCACGCTGCAACCGTAGCGCGCTGCCCGCCGCCACGCCACCCGTCACCATGCCACCCCGTCACCTAGTCTGAAAGACCCGCATGCAATTCTCCGTATATCAGGAAAGCCATCTCGGCGGCCGCAAGGTCAACCAGGACCGCATGGGCTACAGCTTCACGCGCGACGCGCTGCTGCTGGTGCTGGCCGACGGCATGGGCGGCCACCTGCACGGCGAGATCGCCGCCACGCTGACGATGCAGACGCTGTCGGCGCTGTTCCAGGAACAGGCCGCGCCCTACGTGAAAAAGCCGGAGCGCTTTCTGGAGGACGCCTTCCTCGCCGCCCACCACGAAATCCACCGCTACAAGGCCGCCAACAACCTGCCCGACACGCCGCGCACCACGGTGGTGGCCTGCCTGATCCAGCACAACACGGCCACCTGGGCCCACTGCGGCGACTCGCGCCTGTACTGGCTGCGCGACGGCGAAATCCTCAGCCGCACGCGCGACCACTCGCACGTGGAAAACCTGATCGCCAAAGGGCTGGTGCCGGCGTCGGCGCGGGCCACGCACCCGGACCGCAACAAACTCTATAACTGCCTCGGCGCATTCAACGTGCCGAAGGTGGAAGTGTCGCGCCGCGCCAGCCTGCTGCCCGGCGACGTGGTGTTATTATGCTCGGACGGCCTGTGGGCCATGCTCGACGACGCCGACATCGCGCGCCGCCTGCGCACGCAAACCATCGTGCGCGCCGTGCCGGACATGCTCAAGGCGGCGCTGGCCATCGGCGGCGCCGGCAGCGACAATTCGACGGCGCTGGCCATCATGTGGCAGGGCAGCCTGGTGGTCGACGGCGAAAACACCGTCGCCGGCGAATTGTCGACGGTGCTGTCGACGGAAATCTCGACCGAAAGCCTGCCCGAAGGACTGGTCAGCAGCACCATGCACGGCGCCGGCCGCATGGGACCGGCCTCGGTCCCCGGCGAGGCCGGCGCCGACGCCGACGCCTTCAATGAAGACGACATCGAAAAAGCCATCGCGGAAATCCGCGATGCGATAGAAAAATCCTCCCAGATCTTGAAATAGGAATCCCATGACTTTTGTATCCCGCCCCAGCGGCCGCGCCGTCGACGCGCTGCGCGCCATCCGACTCACGCGCGACTACACCAAACACGCCGAAGGTTCGGTGCTGATCGAATGTGGCGACACCAAGGTCATTTGCACCGCCAGCATCGAAGACAAGGTGCCGGGCTTTTTGAAGGGTAAGGGCCAGGGCTGGCTGACGGCCGAATACGGCATGCTGCCGCGCTCGACCCACACCCGCATGGACCGCGAGGCGGCGCGCGGCAAGCAGTCCGGCCGCACCCAGGAAATCCAGCGCCTGATCGGCCGCTCGCTGCGCGCCGCGGTCGACCTGGAGGCTTTCGGCGAGCGCACGCTGCACCTCGATTGCGACGTGATCCAGGCCGACGGCGGCACCCGCACCGCGTCCATCACCGGCGCCATGGTGGCGGCGCATGACGCCTTCTCCAAGCTGGTGGCGCGCGGCGCGGTGCCGGCGATGCCGCTGAAAAGCTTCGTGGCGGCGATCTCGGTCGGGGTCTACCAGGGCATGCCGGTGCTGGACCTGGACTATGTCGAGGATTCCGGCTGCGACACCGACATGAACGTGGTGATGAACGACGCCGGCCACTTCATCGAGGTGCAGGGCACGGCCGAAGGCGCGGCCTTCGACCGCGCCGGCATGAACCGCTTGCTGGACCTGGCGCAGGGCGGCATCGCCGACCTGATCAAGCTGCAAAAGCAGGCGCTGGGCCTGGCTTAGGACACGGGGTGGGGGAGGCCGGCGCGCCTCCTTCGCCGGAGCGTGCTATTTCGCCATGCGGATTC
>NZ_JANXMI010000314.1 GCF_025354735.1 Rugamonas sp. | reverse complement strand
GGCTGTTCGCCGGCTCGGAACGGGCGGGGCGGCGCGCCGCCGCGATCCAGACCCTGTTGGCCACCGCCAAGCTGAACGGCCTTGAGCCGCTGCGTTGGTTGACCGAGACGCTTGAGAAGCTGCCTACCTGCCCTAACAGCTAGATCGATACCCTGCTGCCGTTCACGAACTCTACCCAGCCTTAAAGCCAATTGCCAGATGGGGCCGCTGGAGGCTTACCCTCCTCCAGCTGATTGAGCAACTGCGCCGTCTCGGCGGCACGCAGGATATATCGGAAGGGATTACGGCCGCCATCGCATTCTGGATATGCCCGAGCGCCGGCAATTCCGCTACCGGCTTGAAGACGTCGCTTTTGACTGAGACCTCCGCATCAAAGTCATGAAACCCATGGTCTAGCAATATCGCGACGCCGAATTCTTCTTGAAAATCAAAGCCGAGGTTCCCGCCAATCCGTGAAGAACCAAAAAAAGGCCGGCGTTGAAGCCGGCCCAAAAGGGATACATGAAAATCGATTGCCGCTGCTCGATTACCGGTGCGCTTCCTCGCCCAGCTTCCCGGCGCGGAAGTCCTCGACCGCTTGCACGATCTCGGCCTGGGTGTTCATCACGAACGGGCCGTATTGGACGATAGGCTCGTTCAGCGGCGCGCCGGCGATCAGGATCACGCGGCTGGCCTGCGCCGCGTGCAGGGTGACGCCATCGGCATCGGCCGCATTGGCCAGGATCGCCATGCTTTTCTCCGGCACCGACTTGTCGCCGACACTGACCGCGCCGCGATAGGTGTAGATGAAGGCATTGTGACCGGGCGGCAGCTGCTGCTTGAACGTGGCGCCGGCCGGCAGGTCGATGTCGATGTAGATCGGCTCCGTCACTTCGCGCTGCACCGCGCCGACGACGCCGTGGCTGGCGCCGGCGATCACGCGCACGCCGACGCCGGCGTCGGTGGTGAACACCGGCACGTCCGCGCCGTTGAAATCGCGATACCACGGCGCCCGCATCTTGTCGCGCGCCGGCAGATTGAGCCACAGCTGGAAGCCTTCCATCACGCCCGCTTCCTGCTCCGGCATTTCGGAGTGGATCACGCCGCGGCCGGCCGTCATCCACTGCACGCCGCCGCTGGTCAGCAAGCCTTCGTTGCCGGCGCTGTCCTTGTGGCGCATGCGGCCTTCGAGCATATAGGACACGGTTTCAAAGCCGCGATGCGGATGGCTGGGAAAACCGGCGATGTAGTCGTTGGCCTTGTCGCTGCCGAAGGCGTCGAGCATCAGGAAGGGATCGAGGCGGCGCTGCAAGGCCTGCGTCAGCACGCGGTTGATCTTGACACCCGCGCCATCCATCACGGCCTGGCCGTGGATGATGCGTTCGACTCCGCGGCCCTGATGTACGCTGTCCGATGCTACCTTGTTCGTCGTTGCTGATGTCATGAATGCTCCTCGTGGGGTGGGTGGCGCCAGCGCGGCGGCCGGCGCATCGCTGCTGTTTTATACCAGGACGGCGTTGATCTGTTCTTCGGCGTGGGCCTGCGCCTTGGCGACCGCTTCCGGACCCATGCCCATGCCTTCGGCGTAGATGAACTGCACGTCGGTCAAGCCGAGGAAGCTCAGGAACATCTTCAGGTGCGGCAGCTGGGTGTCGCTGGGGCCATCGCGGTGCATGCCGCCGCGAGCCAGCGCAACGTAGACTTTTTTGCCGGTCAACAGGCCGATCGGGCCGGTGGCGCCGTACTTGAAGGTGACGCCGGCGCGGGCGATGGCGTCGAACCAGCTTTTGAGCTGCACGGTGATGCCGAAGTTGTACATCGGCGAACCGATGACGATGGCGTCGGCCGCCTGCACCTGGGCGATCAGCGCGTCGTCCAGCGCCACGCGGGCGGCCTGGTCGGCGCTGCGCTGGTCGGCCGGCGTGAACAGCGCTTGCAGCGCAGGTTCATCGATGACGGGGTGCGGATCGGCGGCCAGGTCGCGGCGCACGACGGTGGCGCCGGCGTTGGCGGCGGCCAGCTTGGCGACGATGGCGTCGGCCAAACGGCTCGATTCGGAACCGCTGCTGCGGGCGCTGGAATTGATTTGCAAGATATTCATGTGGAAGCTCCGTCTGTTGTGTTGTTGCTGCGATGGAGTGACTTTAGCAGTTCCATATCTGGCGGAGAATCCCTTAGAATGGATAACATTAATCCACTAATGGAACAATCATATGGACATCAACCCGGCCGACCTGCTGCTGTTCGCCCGCATCGTCGAATGCGGCAGTTTCAGCCTCGCGGCGGACAAGGTGCAATTGCCCAAATCGACGGTGTCGCGCCGCATTTCGCTGCTGGAGGCGCAACTCGGCGAGCGCCTGCTGCTGCGCACCACGCGCAGGCTGGTGCTGACCGAATTCGGCGCCAGCCTGCTCGAGCACGCGCGCAAGGTGGCCGACGAAACCGAGGCCGCCGCCGCGCTGGCGCAGCACCGGCAGGGCGCGCCCAGCGGCTTGCTGCGGGTGTCGATGCCGGGCGACTTCGCCAACTACACCATGGGCAAGGTGATGGCCGAGTTCATGAACCGCTATCCGGCCATCACGCTGGAACTGGATTTGTCGCCGCGCCGGGTCGACCTGCTGGCCGAGAATTTCGACCTGGCGATCCGCATGGGCGATTTGCCGGACGACGCCTCGCTGGCGGCGCGCCGCATCGCCTTCAGCAATCTGGGTCTGTACGCGGCGCCGTCGTACACCTCGCTGCGCGGACTGCCCGAGCATCCCGACGACTTGTTCCAGCACGATTTGCTCAGCCTTCCGCCGCGCGTGCACGGCATGATCCACTGGACGCTGACGCGCGGCAAAACGCGCTGGGAGCGCGAACTGCCGGTGCGGCTGATGGCCAATTCGCCCGAGCTGCTGGTGCGCCTGGCCGCCACCGGCGTGGGCATAGGCGCCAGCAGCGATCAATTCGCGGGACGGTTTCTGGAGACGGGAGAGCTGGTGCGCGTGCTGCCCGAGTGGCGCTTCCCGCCGACGACGGGATGGGCCGTGTTCCCCGGACGCCGCCTGATGCCGGCCAAGACGCGGGTGTTTTTGGATATGCTGGAGTCGCTGTACGACGCCGGCCAGGATCTGGGTTTCTGATTAGCGGTCGCGCGGCGTCAGATTCGCCATCGCTTGGCCCAGTTGCACCGGCGCGGCCGGCTGCCACTGCGCGTTGAATTCCATCACCCCTTGCGGGAACAGCATCACGACGGTGGACCCGAGCAGGAAGCGTCCCAGCTCCTCGCCTTTTTTCAGCACGATATCCTGATCCTCATAAGTCCACTCGCGCACCGCCGGCGTGCGCGGCGGATTGACCACGCCATGCCACACCGTCGCCATGCTGCCGACGATGGTGGCGCCCACCAGCACCATCACGAACGGCCCGTTGGCCGTGTCGAACACGCACACCACGCGCTCGTTGCGCGCGAACAGGCCGGGAATGCCGCGCGCGGCGGTCGGGCTGACCGAGAACAGCTCGCCCGGTATGTAGATCATGCGCGTCAGTTTGCCGTCGCACGGCATGTGGATGCGGTGGTAGTCGCGCGGGCTCAGATACAGGTTGGCGAAGCTGCCATGCTGGAACCGGGCCGCCAGCGCGCTGGCGCCGCCGATCAGCGCCGTCGTCGTGAAGCGGTGGCCCTTGGCCTGGAAAATCTGGTCGTCCTCAATCGCGCCGAACTGGCTGATGCGGCCATCGATAGGGCAGATGAAATCGGCGGCGGCCAGCGGCCGGGCGTCGGGCCGCAGCGCGCGCGTGAAGAAATCGTTGAAGCTGGCGTAGCTGCCGATGTCGGGATTGAGCGCCTCGCCCATGTTCACGTTGTACTGGCCGACGAACCAGCGTATCAGCTGCGTCGTGTAGATGCCGCCCTTGGCGCCGGCGACGCGTCCGGCGAACATGGTCAATGCCTTTTTTGGAAGCAGGTAATGCGGCAGCACGGCGAGGCGATCGGACACGATAGGGGAATCCATGATTAAGAAGACTGCGAATTATAACGGTGCCCATGGCGCGCGGGACGAATTCCGTGCTGCGTTTGCGGCCGCTGTTGTTATGTGCCACCGCAGCGATAAAATGGCCGATGGTATGATGGTGGGTCGCGCGCCATGTCGGCGCCGCCCGTTTCATCGCTCGTCACTGTTCGCGGGGCCATCCTGAAAAAGTCATCCACCTTAGCTTTGCCGCAGGCGCTGGCCGAAGTGCGCGATTTGCAGCGCACCGTGATCGTGCTGCGCGCCGAGCTGGAAGCGGCCCACCAGGAACGCCAGCGGCAGGTGCAGGACGCGCTGACCGCCACCCACAACGAGGCGCGGCAGATCAGGGCCACCGTCACGTCGCTGCGCGCCACGCTGGAGCTGGCGCAAATCGACAGGGAGGCCGCCGTCAAAACCGCCATCGCCGCCGGCCAGGCCGAGATCATGCATCTGCGCGATGGCGTCGCGGCGCTGCGCGAACAGCTCGAACGTCGGACGCTGGAACAGTCCGACGCACTGCAACATGCGGCCACCGGCCACCGCGCCGAAATCGCCCAGCTGCACGATACGATACGCGCGCTGCGTTCCTCTCTGGAGGCGCGACATGCCGCCGCGCGCTGACCGGGGCGCGGTAACAGGCTTGAGCACCGGCTTGAGCACCGGCTTGAACCCGGCCGCCGCCGCGTCCGAGGGCGCCGCCGGCGCGCAACGGCGCCGCCTGCGTCAGGTCGAGCTGCTGCTGGAAGTGTCGCGCCGGATGGCGGCCTACGATACGCTCGACGAAATCCTCACCGCCCTGGTCGAGGTGACGACCGAGGAGCTGGGCGCCGAACGCGGCACGCTGTTCCTCAACGATCCCGAAACCAACGAGCTGTTCTCGCGCGTGGCGCAGGGCGATATCCAGCGCGAGATCCGCTTCATGAACCACGCCGGCGTGGCCGGCCACGTCTTCACCACCGGCGAGGCGCTGCTGATCGCCGACGCCTACGCCGACCCGCGCTTCAACCGCGCCATCGACGAGCAGACTGGTTTCGTCACGCGCACCATCCTGTGCGTGCCGATCAAGACGGTCAAGGGCGAGATCATCGGCGTGTCGCAGACCCTCAATAAAAAGCGCGGCAAATTCACGCGCGGCGATTTGCGGCTGCTCGAGGCGCTCACCACCCAGGGCACGCTGGCGCTGCAAAGCGCGCGCTTCTTGGAGAGCATGCACAAGGTGCGGCGGCAGGAAATGGAGTTCATCGACGTCGTCTCCGAAGTGACGGCCGATATCAAACTCGGCTCCCTGCTGCAAAAGGTGATGGGCGAGGCCACGCGCCTGCTCAACGCCGAGCGCTCGACGCTGTTCCTCAACGATGAAAAAACCGGCGAGCTGTGGTCGGAAGTGGGGCAGGGCCTGGACTCGCTGCAAATCCGGCTGCCCAACAACGCCGGCATCGCCGGCGCCGTGTTCACGTCCGGGAAAAACATCAACATCCCCTACGCCTACGCCGACCTGCGCTTCAATCCGGCCGTCGACAAGCGCACCGGCTTTTTCACGCGCTCCATCCTGTGCGTCCCCATCGTCAACAAGCACGGCAAGACCATCGGCGTGACCCAGGTGCTCAACAAGCGCGGCGGCCCGTTCAGCAACGAGGACGAGTCGCGCCTGCGCGCCTTCACGGCGCAGATTTCGATCGCGCTGGAAAACGCCAAGCTATTCGCCGACGTGCAGCAGATGAAGAACTATAACGAGGCGATGCTCGAATCGATGTCGAACGGCGTCATCACGCTCGACGACCAGGCCAGCATCGTCACCTGCAACGCGGCCGGCCTGCGCATCCTGCGGGTCGACGGCGCCACCCTGCTGGGCAAGCCGGCGGCCGATTTTTTCCGCGGCCCCAACGCGTGGGTGCTGGAGCGCCTGCAGCAGGTGGAACAGGTGGAGCCCGGCCGGGCGGCCGCGCTGCTGATGGACGCGGAGCTGGTCTGCGGCGGCGACACGCGCTCCGTCAACTTCAGCGTGCAGCCCTTGCTGTCGATGGAAAAGAAGCGCATCGGCTGGATGCTGATGATAGAGGATATCTCCAACGAGAAGCGGCTGCGCTCGACCATGTCGCGCTATATGGACCCCGGCATCGCCGACCGGATGGTGGCCAGCGGCGCCGAGCTGCTGGGCGGGAAGAACGTGCTGGCGACGGTGCTGTTCTCCGACATCCGCAGCTTCACCAGCATCACCGAGACCCTGGGCGCGCAGGGCACGGTGGCGCTGCTCAATAAATACTTCACGCTGATGGTCGACTGCATCCAGCGCGAGGAGGGCATGCTCGATAAATTCATCGGCGACGCCATCATGGCCGCTTTCGGCATCCCGGTCGGCCACGAGGACGACGCCGACCGCGCCGTGCGCGCCGCCATCGCCATGGTGGGCGCGCTGCGCGTGTGGAACCAGGCGCGCGCCGCCGACGGCAAGCCGGCCGTGGAAATCGGCATCGGCCTCAATACCGACCAGGTGATGTCGGGTAACATCGGCTCGCGCAAGCGCATGGATTACACCATCATCGGCGACGGCGTCAACCTGGCGGCGCGGCTGGAGTCGGCCTGCAAGCAGTATGGGGCGCGCATTTTAATCAGCCAGTTCACCTACCGCGCCCTGCGCGGCACCTACCGCACGCGCGAACTCGATATCGTCGTCGTCAAGGGCAAGACGCAGCCGGTGGCGATCTACGAGGTGCTCGACTTCCACACCGACGACAGCTACCCGCATCTGGTCGACGCCGTCGGCCTGTTCCGCAACGGCGTATCGCACTACCGGCGCCGCCAATGGAGCGCCGCGCGCAAGGCCTTCGCCGAGGTGCTGGCGCTGAACCCGCGCGACCAGGCGGCGATGCTGTATTTTGAACGCTGCGCCCATCTGGCCGAGCACCCGCCGGCCGACGATTGGGACGGCAGCCATGTCATGGAAAGTAAATGAAGATCCCCAAGAGCACACTGGAACAATGGCAGGTCTTGCAGGCCATCGTCGAATGCGGCGGTTATGCGCAGGCGGCCGAGGCGCTGCACCGCAGCCAGTCGTCGATCAGTTATATGGTCGCCAAATTGCAGGAGCAGCTCGGCGTCGAGCTGCTGGAAATCGACGGCCGCCGCGCGCGCCTGACGAAGAACGGCGAGGCCTTGCTGCGCAAGGCGCGCGAGGTGCTGGGCGCGTCCTTCCAGCTCGAGGAGCTGGCGCAAAGCCTCATCAGCGGCTGGGAGGCGGAGATCGGCATCGCCGTCGACAGCCTGTTCCCCGTCGAGCTGCTGGTGCAGGTGCTGCGCGACTTCGAGCCGGTGTCGAAAAACACCCGCGTCAACCTGGAGGAGACCATGCTGACCGGATCGGCCGATGCGCTCATCGAGCGGCGCGTCGACCTGGCCATCACCAGCCACGTGCCGCCCGGCTTTCTCGGTGACGTGCTGATGGACATCGACTTCGTCGCCGTGGCCCACCCCTGCCATCCCCTGCATGCGCTGGGGCGCGCGCTGGAAATCGACGACCTGGCGCGCGCGCTGCACATCGTCGTGCGCGATTCGGCTTCGCTGACGCCGCGCGACCACAGCTGGGTGTCCGGCGGCCAGCGCTGGAGCGTGAACAATCCGGCCACGCGCATGGAGCTGATCTGCAATGGCCTCGGTTTCGGCTGGCTGGCCGAACACAAGATGGAGAGCCAGCTGGCCGACGGCACGCTCAAACCGTTGCCGCTGCGGGTGGGGCAGCGGCGCAAGCTGTCGCTGTCGCTGATCGTCGCCAATCCCGAATCGGCCGGACCGGCGACCTGCCGACTGGCCAATCTGATCCGTAAAGTGTCGGCCGAAGGTATTAAGCCGCGCCCGCCGCTCTGCGCCTGAATATATATTGCCGCCTTCTTAAAATCCCGCCTCCCGTGTCATCGCGCCCGCGTCGCCGCGCCGCTTATTGAATATCGTGCGCGCCGCTGAATAAAAGACGACGATGAAGCTCACACTTTTGCGTATAGTTGTGGAAATTATTCATTTTTATAGCTATATTGATATTTGTTGCAGATATAAGTGGAGAATACCCCGGTTCTTATGGTAAATTTGCGCTTCTGAATTCTCACACATTGTCACACCGCTTACTTCGACTTCAGATTGCAGCGCCAGATTTCAGCTTCAGATTTCAGCTTCAGATACAACGCAGCCGGCTTAACTCTACCCCCCCATAAGAAGGAATAAATATGACGACCTATCAAGAATACAAAACCAAAATCGCTGAATTGGAAACGCTGGCCGAAACCGCCCGCAAAAATGAACTGACGGCGGCCAAGGAACAAATCGCCAGCATTATGCGCGACTACAACCTGAGCCCCGCCGACCTGGGCGCCGGCGCCAAGGCCAAAACGGTCAAGACCCGCGCTCCGGTGCCGACCAAGTACCGCGACGAAGCCACCGGCCAGACCTGGACCGGCCGCGGCCGCGCGCCTAAATGGCTCGAAGGTAAGGAAAAATCGCAATTCCTGATTAAATAATGGTAGTCGTGGAATAGCGCGTTCAAACGGACGGGATTATCCGGTCAGAGCGGTTACTGACTGTTTATACTGAGGATATTCCCGTCCGGATCGCGCAACCACGCAATCCGGATGCCGGCGCCGACATGGATATCGCCTTTGCGCGTCAATCCCGGCAATTCGTAATGTTCAAACGCCACGCCCTGGCCTTGCAGTGCGTGCACGATGTCTTCCAGATCCTCGCCGACGCCCCAGGTGACGGCGGTGGCCTGATTGGTCGCCGCATATTCCGAGCGGTACACCAGCAAGGTCGAGTCGCCGCAGCGATAACGGATTAAGTCTTCGCCTTCGGCACCGCTTTCTTTCAAACCCAGCGTGCCGCCATAAAATGATTTGGCCATATTGATATCGCGGACCGCCACGGTCGCCATCGCGCTTTTCTCAGCCAGCTTGTTCAGCATGTTATTCCCCATTTCGATCTCCTTGTGACCGTCCTGTTGATTGTCGCCGCTCTCCTGCGATCCGCTGCCGTCGCAAAAAAACGCCGGATCGCCACCTTATCAAGAATAGACTTGCAGCGGCGCCGCTTTGCTTCGTATTATGCTTTTTGATTATAGAAAACTTAAGGATCAGATAATGCGTTTCCGGACTTGTCTGCTGGCGATGATGCCCGCTCTTTTCGCCGCCGCCGCCACCGCCGCCGCCGCCGCCCTCGCCACCCCTGATCCGGCGCCGGTGCTGCTGGCGCCCGACCGGGTCTGGACCGGCGACGGCCAGGCGCATGCCGGTTGGGCGGTGCTGGTCGTCTACGGCAAGATCGAGGCGGTGGGGCCGGCCGCCGCCATCCACGCGCCGGCCGGCGCCGAGCGCATCGCCTTGCCCGGCAAGACGCTGCTGCCCGGCTTAATGGATTTGCATTCGCATCTGCTGCTGCACCCGTATAACGAAACCTCGTGGGACGACCAGGTGTTGAAGGAGCCGGTCGAATACCGCACGCTGCTGGCCGCGCGCCATGCGGCCGATACCTTGCAGGCCGGCTTCACCACCTTGCGCGACCTCGGCAGCGAAGGCGCGCTGTACGCCGACGTCGCCGTCAAGCGCGCCATCGACGAGGGTGTGATCGCCGGCCCGCGCTTGTTCGTCGCCGCCCGCGCCATCGTCGCCACGGCCAGCTACGGCCCGTCGCCGCGCGCCTACCGCGGCGACATGGACTTGCCCGGCGGCGCGCAGGAAGCGACCGGGGTCGATGAAGTGGTCAAGGCGGTGCGCGAGCAGGCCGCGCGCGGCGCCGACTGGATCAAGGTCTACGCCGACTATCGCACCGGTCCCGATGGCGGCCCGCACGCCACGTTTTCGCAGGCCGAGATGGACGCGCTGGTGCGGGCCGCGCATGAGTCGGGGCGCAAGGTGGCGGCCCACGCCAGCACCGACGAAGGCATGCGGCGCGCCGTGCTGGCCGGCGTCGACACCATCGAACATGGCTACGGCGGCAGCGAGGCCACGTTCAGGTTGATGGCCGAGCGCCACGTCGTGTTCTTCCCGACGCTGACGGCGCCGGAAGCGGTCGGCGAATATTTTCAGCAGCATCAACGGGGCGACCCGCCGACGCCGCAGATGCAGGCCGCCGCCCACGCGTTCGCGCTGGCGCGCCGGCTCGGCGTCACCATCGGCAATGGCAGCGACGTCGGCGTCTTCGCGCACGGCGACAACGCGCGCGAGATCGAATGGCTGGTCAAACTCGGCATGACGCCGGTCGAAGCGCTGCGTGCGGCCACCGTGGTCGATGCGGCGGTGCTGGGCCGGAGCGAGTCGCTGGGCCAGGTGCGGCCCGGCTTCGTGGCCGACCTGGTGGCGGTCGACGGCGATCCGACGCAAGATATCGCGGCGCTGCGGCACGTCGGCCTGGTGATGAAGGGTGGCGTGATGTATCGTCGACCCTGAGCGCCCCGACTTGGCGCCCCGCCTTCCGCGCAGCCTTTGAACGCCGCCTTGTGTAATATGGCGCCCCTTGCTTTTTCATGAGATTATGCCGCATGGCCTCGATTCCGCTTTTCCCGCTCAATACCGTGCTGTTCCCCGATGGGCAGCTGCCGTTGCAGGTGTTCGAGGTGCGCTATCTCGACATGGTGCAGAAGTGTATCGACAGCGGCAGCGAATTCGGCGTGGTCTCGCTGCTGCAAGGCAGCGAGGTACGCAAGCCGGGCCGCAGCACCGAGTCGCTGTCGACGGTCGGCACGATGGCCCGCATCGTCTACTGGTCGGTGCCGATGGCGGGGCTGATGCAGATCACCTGCGTCGGCACCACGCGCTTCCGCATCAGCAGCAGCGAGCAATTGAAGCACGGCTTGTGGCTGGCCGAGGTCGAGACGCTGGCCGCCGACCGCGTGGTACCGGTGCCGGCCGACCAGGAAGATGTGGCGACGGCGCTCGGCGCGCTGATCGCGTCGCTGCAAAAGAAGCGCCAGGCGCCGGCGCAGATGCCGTTGGCGCCGCCGTACCGGCTCGACGACGCCGGCTGGGTCGCCAATCGCTGGTGCGAACTGCTGCGCCTCAACCTGCACGAAAAACAGCTGCTGCTGGCGCAGGACAATCCGGTGCTGCGCCTGGAGCTGGTGCAGGATGTGCTCAACGAGAACGGCTTGCTCGTCTAGGCGCGCCGCGCGAGCGCTACACCGCGGTTCACTCCTGATGTTGCGTCACTTCCTCCACCGCGTGCACCCGCACCGACCACAGCACGCCCACGATCAGCAGCACGATGGCCGCCACCTCCAAGGGGCGCGGCAGCTGCTGCTTGTAGATAAAGCCGTACAGCAGCGCGAACAGGGTCTCGAATAAAATCAGTTGGCCCGACAAGGTCACCGGCACGCGCTGGCTGGCCACGTTCCACAGGTGGTTGCCGATCACCGACGCGCCCAACGCCAGCAAGGCGTTGACGGTCCAGAACAAGCCCCAGTCGCGGCCCGATGCGGCGCCCGCCGCGCCGGTGACGTCGGCATGGAACAGCGCCAGCGCGGCGGCGGCGATGAGCAGCGCGATCAAGCCGCTGCTCATGCCGTACAGCGCCGACCATGCGCCGCTGCTGAAATGCGGATTGCGTTTCAGGTAGCGCGCGTTGTCGATGGCGTACCAGGTCCAGCACAGCAGCGCGCCGGCCGCGCACACCACGCCGAGCAGCTTGCGCGCCGTTTGTTCGGCCGTTTCGAAACTGGCGCCGGCGTGGTGGCTGAAGACGTCGACATTGATGCAGGCGATGCCCGCCGCGACCACCAGCAGCGGCAGCGCCAGGCGCCGCAGCGGCACGGCGCCGTGGTCCTTGTGGCCGAGCAGGGTGATCGAAATCGGCAGCACGCCGATAATCAGCGACGTCGGCGCCACGCCGGCCAGTTTCACGCCCAGTGCCAGCAGCATGTAGTAGATGATGTTCCCGGTCAGCGCGTGGCGCAGCAGCGCCGCGTAGTCGCCAGGGCCCAGGCGGCGCAACAGCGCGGGCAGCTTGCGCGCCGTCAGCGCGCAGGCGATCAGGCCATAGGCGATGTAGCGGCCGACGGCCATTTCCAGCGGCGTGAACGCGGCCAGCAGTTCGGGCACGATGAAGACCATGCCCCACATCGCGCCGGCCAGCAGGCCGCATAAGACGCCATTCCACATGGTCGGGACTTTCAAAAGTATCGGGCGGACAGCTGCGCGAGGCACAGCAACAGGACGACGTTGAGCGCGACGCTGCACCAGAACCAGCGCCGGAACGAGCGCTTGGCCGATTTGTGGCGCAGCCACTGCTGCGCCAGAATCGCGCCGGGCCAGCCGCCCGCGAGGCCGAGCAGCAGCAGCGCGCGTTCCGGGGTGCGCTGGCGCTGCCGGACGGCGGCCGACTTGTCGAGCGCGTAGACGATGAAGCAGGCCACACTGGCGACGCCGTAGGCCGCCGCGACCCAGGCGCTCAAACCCCACAGCACCGTCGCGATCAGGTAAATCAGCGCGAAGGCCAGCAAGGCCAGGTAGCTGCCGGCGCCATCGGGCGCTACGACCGTGGCCGCAGCCGTGGCCGCGCGCGGTGTGCGGCGTCGGCTCAGAAGTAGCGCAGGCCGAGGGCGGCTTTGACTTCATCGGCCGTTTTCGCCGCCACGTCGCGCGCCTTGTAGGTGCCGTCCTTGAGCATCTGCATGATGTAGCCGCGGTCCTTGGCCAGTTCCTCGCGGCGCGCGCGTATCGGCGCGAGCATCTCTTGCAGCACCAGCTCCAGGCGCTTCTTGACGATGCTGTCGCCCAGGCCGCCGCGCACATAGTGCGCCTTCATGTCGGCCAGCGCCGCCTGTTCGGGATCGAAGGCGTCCAGGTAGGTGAAGGCGACGTTGCCTTCGAGGTGGCCCGGATCTTCGACGCGCAGGTGCAGCGGATCGGTGTAGACTTTTTTCACGGCGGCCGTGATCTCGGCGGCGCTGGCGCCGAGGTTGATGGTGTTGGCCAGCGATTTGCTCATTTTGGCCTTGCCGTCGGTGCCGGGCAGGCGACCGATTTCCGGCACCAGCGCCTTGCACTCGACCAGGATGTCCTGGTTGACGATGCGGTTGAAGCGGCGGGTGATTTCGTTGGTCTGCTCGATCATCGGGATCTGGTCTTCGCCCACCGGCACCAGCGCGGCCTTGAAGGCGGTGATGTCGGCGGCCTGGCTGGCGGGGTAGGTCAGGAAGCCGGCCGGGATGTCGCGCTCGAAACCGCGCAGGATGATTTCCTGCTTCACCGTCGGATTGCGTTCGAGGCGCGCCACCGTGACCATGTTCAGGTAGTAGAAGGTCAGCTCGGCCAGTTCCGGAATCTGCGACTGGATCAGGATGGTGGACTTGGCCGGGTCGATGCCGACGGCCAGATAGTCGAGCGCCACTTCGACGACGTTGCGGTGGACCTTGCCCGTGTCGTCCATATTGTCGGTCAGCGCCTGGGCGTCGGCCAGCATGATGAATTGCTGGTAGTCGTGCTGGTAGGCGATGCGGTTGCGCAGGCTGCCGACGTAGTGGCCGAGGTGCAGCGGGCCGGTGGGGCGGTCGCCGGTCAGGATGACGGTCGGGGTTTTGGGCGTGGAGGGCAGTGTCATCAAAGTTCCTTTACGTTGCCTGCGACGGCTGCGCGAACAAAAACGCCGCCCAGCGGAGGCGGCGTTGATAAAAATATCATGTGCTAGAGCTAGCGGCCGCGTGTTCTTAGCGGCGCCACCAATTGAGGCTGTAGCGATGGGATGGGGTAAATTTCATGCGCGTATGGTTGCAGTTCGGCGCCGCGCTGTCAAGGTGTCGGGCGGACTCGAAAAATATTAGCGATGCGGATGGAACCAAGTTCCATGGCGGGACTCCAAGTATTAAACAACAATGGAGAACGCGATGTCGAATAATTTCAATGCCGTGGCCTTTGCCGAACGGTTGGAGGAGGGAGGGTTTTCTGATATGCAAGCCAAAACGCTGGCTGGAGGGCTATGGGAATTGGTCGAAAACCATTTGGCGACCAAGGAGGATTTGGCGGCCATGGAGGCACGGTTGATGGCTGCAATAACGGCGGCGATCGATAGCTCGGCCAGCTTGCTGAGGAGGGAAGCCGCCGACGCCAGGAATGAGTTATTGGCGAAAATAAGCGATACCCGGACGGAGCTGATCGAAAGAATCTATGAGGTCGAGCTCAGTATCGTTACGTTGAAATCTGAATTGATCATGTGGGGCGTGGGCTTGGTGGTGGTGCAAACCGGCGTCATCGCGGTGATGCTCAAGTTCCTTCATTAAGTTTGACTATTGCCCTACATCAAAATCTTTCGTTGACTTATTTAAGACGACCAGTCATATTGTCGACATGCCCAAACCTAACGTCCGCGAACAAATAGTCTCCACCAGCCTTGCCTTGCTGCATAGCCGGGGTTTCAACGCGACCAGCGTGCAGGACATCACCGAGGCGGCGGGCGTGCCGAAGGGCTCGTTCTACAACCACTTCGCCAGCAAGGAAGCGCTGGGGCTGGAAGTGCTGGAGCGCTACGCCCAGCTTGGCGTGGACTCGCGCGCCGTGCTGGCCGATGTAGCCGTGCCGCCCTTGGAGCGCCTGCGCCGCTATTTCGAGTGGCTGGTGAATATCGGCGTCGACAGCAATTTCAGCTGCGGCTGCCTGCTGGGTAACTTCGGCACCGAATTGTCGGGGCAGAGTACGGTCATCCGCCAGCAAGTCGACCTGGCGTTTCAGGAATGGTCCGAGGTGCTCGCCGCCGTGATCGCCGAAGCGCAGCAGCAGGGCAGTGTGGCGTCGGACGTGCCGGCGTACGAGTTGGCGGCATTTATCGTCAACGCCTGGGAAGGGGCGGCCTTGCGCTCGAAAGCATCGCTCGAACGCAGCCCGCTGGACGGTTTCATGAACGTCACCTTGCGCAAGGTCTTAAGTTGAACTGAGTTGAACCGAGTGGATGTATTGCTCGTTTCACGTATCATTTTTTTTCGCCAGTTTTTAAGTTGACTGGTCATATTGTGTTTTTTCCCATTACTCACTCAAGGAGCTTCACCATGAACATCAAAGATTCCGTCGTCCTCGTCACTGGCGCTAACCGTGGTCTCGGCCTGGCGCTGATTAAGGCGCTGAAGCTGGCCGGCGCCCGCAAGATCTACGCCGCCGCGCGCGATCCATCGACCATCACGCTGCCGGGCGTGCTCGCCATCAAGCTCGACGTGACCAACGCGGCCGACATCGCCGCCGCCGTGCAAGCGGCGCCGGACCTGACCATCCTGATTAACAACGCCGGCATCATGCTCAACTCCAGCACCGTCGACGCCGACGCCGCGACCAAGGCCCGCGCCGAAATGGACGCCAATTTCTTCGCGCCGATGGCGCTCAGTTCGGCCTTCGCGCCTGTGCTGAAAAGTAACGGCGGCGGCGCGATCGTCAACGTGCTGTCCGTGCTGAGCTGGTTGAGCCTGCCGGGCAGCGCCACCTACAGCGCCTCGAAAGCGGCGGCCTGGGCCATGACCAACGGCTTGCGCGGCGATCTGTACGCGCAGGGCACGCAGGTGCTGGGCGCCCACATGGGTCTGATGGACACCGACATGGCCAAGGGCGTCGACATGGACAAGACCCATCCGGACCTGATCGCCAAGGAAATCCTGACCGCGCTCGAAGCGAACCAGGACGAAGTGCTGACCGACGAAACGTCGCGCCAGGTCAAGGCCGGCATCGGCATGGAGCGCAGCTTCTATCTGGGCCAGCCACGCGCCTGAGCCTGATCCGCCACTGCCTTGCTTTATCGACCAGTGTTGGGTAGTTGGCCGCCAGCCCGCTGATCCGTCAGCGGGCTGTGTGTTTTTGGCCGTCATCCTGGGCCAGCACGGTAAGGCTGCCGGTGGTCTGACCCCGGTTGCGCGGCCGCCGATGCCAGCGATCCGTCAGCGCGGCCGCACGCTTTCGGTCAGCACGTCGGCGCGGTGGTAGCGCTGGAACGCTTCGAGCACCGCGTTCGATTTGGCCACCCGTTCGAGCAGCTCGCGCAGCGTGTCCTGGTCTTGCCGCAGCAGCGACGCGCGCGAAATGTAGGCGCCGCTCATGCCCCAAGGGAGTTCCGGTATCGGTTCCATGCGCAGCCGTTCCAGCAGCCCGCTGACACGCGGCTCGTGGTTGGCGGCGCCGGCGAAGATGGTCGGCGTCATGATGGTCATGTCGACCGCGCCGTCGTGCATCAGCCGCACCACGGCGCTGACGTCGACTTCCTCGAACAAGCGTCCCTGCCGCGTCAACGCCGCCACCAGCGCCCGATACTGGGCGCCGTAGTCAAAGCCGCGCACCACCGCCACCCGGATCTCGCGCCGCTCCAGCAGCTGTTTCGCGCTGACGATAGGCGGGCGCCGCCGGTCCAGGGAGATGAGCATGGAGCGGTGGCCCATCATCGGCACGAACACGCCCTGGCGGTCGCGTTCCGGCGTGCGCGTGGCCGGGACCAGCAGGTCGGCGCTGCCGGCTTCGAACATCGCCACCTGGCGCGCGCGCGGCACCACGGTCAGCACGAAGCGGCAGCCGGCTTTGGGGCCGGCGCTGCGCAGCACGTCGGGATAGATGCCGTGGATGCCGCTGTCGTCGACGACGATGCTGGCGCCGTTGGCCGACACCGGCACGGCGATGTCGCGCGTGCAGTCGGCCCGCGCGCCGGCGCCGCACGCCAGCAGCAGGGCCAGGGCGGCCGTCCGCAGCAGGGGCATGGCCGCCGCCCGCAGCGGCGGGGCGGGGCGCGGTGTGATGGTCGCTCGCATGGGGACGCGCTTTACGGCGCCGCCGCGGCGGTGCGCAGGTGGTGCTGTTTGAAATAGCGCCGCGCCACCATGATCGCCACCGCCTGCATCGCCGCGCAGACGAAGAAGGTGGTGCCGATGCGCCAGTCGTTGGCCGGCAGCGTGCTGACCGAGGCCAGGATGGCGTTGCCCAGCAGCGGCATGAAGATGATGCCGATGCTGCTGATCGATTGCAGTGATCCCATCAGCTGTCCCTGTTCATTGGCCGGCGTCGATTTCGAGATGATGCCTTGCAGCGCGGGGCCGGCGGCGAAGGCCAGCAGATTGCACAGGATGAAAACGTACATCATCCAGCCCTGCGTGGCCAGGCCGTACAGCAGATAGGTGATGCAGCCGGAAGCGAGGCCGATCAGCGCCAGCCGCACTTCGCCGAAGCGCTTGATGAACACGCCCAGCAGGCCGGCCTGCACCACCGCCGCCGACAGGCCGACGCAGAACAGCGCCAGGCCATTTTGTCCGGTGCTCCAGCCGAAGCGGAAGTGGGTGTACAGCACCCACGTCGATTGCAGCATCATCTGCGCGCAGGTCGACAGCGCGAAGACGATAATCAGGCCGCGGATGTCGGCGCGCCGCGCTAGCTTGGACACGGCCGCCAGCGGATTGGCCTTGGCCAGCGCGAATGGCGCGCGCAGCGCCTGCGGCAGCGATTCGGGCACGACGAAATAACCGTAGAGGAAATTGGCCGCCGACAGCGCCGCCGCCACGTAGAACGGCAGGTGCAGGCTGACGCTGCCCAGCAGGCCGCCCAGCATCGGGCCGCAGATGAAACCGAGGCCGAAGGCGGCGCCGATCTTGCCGAAGCTTTTGGCGCGGTTTTCCGGCGTCGACACGTCCGACGCGTAGGCCGACGCCACCGACATGCTGGCCGACGAGGCGCCGCCGATGACGCGGCCGATGAACAGGCAGGCCAGGTTGGGCGCCCACGCCGTCGTCAGGAAATTGAGGCACATGCCGGCCATCGAATAGAGCAGCACCGGGCGGCGGCCGACGCGGTCGCTGACCATGCCCAGCATCGGCATGAAGATGAATTGCAGCAGTCCGAAGGTGGCGCCCATGTAGCCGTTCCAGTGCGCCTGCGCTTCGTGGCCGCTGACGAATTCGCCGAGCAGTATCGGCAGCACCGGCACGATCAGGCCGATGCCGAGCATGTCGATGAACACGCACACCAGCACGAAATTGAGATTGCCGGCGCGCGCGGGCGCCGGGGCGGAGGGCAGGGGAGTGGTCATGTCGGAAGCCGGTATGGGGTGGGGGTGTCGGTGGTGGCGGGCGTCGCGCTCAGGGCGCGTCCGGGCTGGCGGCCCATTCGGCGATGAAGTTGTCGCGGAACGCCATCAGCGCCTGGAGGCGGCCGTCGGCCAGGCGGCGGCCGGCGGCGGTCTGCATCTTGCCGGGCAGGGTGGCGAGCTTGGTGTCGATGTGATCGAGCGCGTAGGCTTTTTCATCGAGTTCGCGTTGCAGCGCCATCGGGTCGTTGGCGTGGGCCAGCGCGGTGCCCATGCGGCCGGCCGTGTAGAACAGGCGCGCCAGGCCGACCGCGCCGAGGGCGTCGAGGCGGTCGGCGTCCTGCACGATTTTGGCCTCGATGGTGAGGGGCGCGATGCCGGCCGAAAAGCTGTGGCTCTCGATGGTGTGGGCCACGGCCGCCAGTTTGTCGGCCGGGAAGTCCAGCGCCGCCAGCCGCAGGCCGGCCAGTTGCGCCGCCTTGCGCGACGCGAGGTGGCGCTCGGGATCGTTCTTGGCCAGGTTGACCAGGTCGTGCAGATAGCAGCCGGCCAGCACGGTCAGCGCGTCGGCTTCGGGATAATCGTCCAGCAGCAGCGTGGCGTTGCGCCACACGCGGTGCAGATGGTTGGTGTCGTGCGCACCGTCGGCGCCGGCCTGGTCGCTCGCCAGCGCGACCAGGCGCGGGTGCCAGCTGCTCAGCAATGTATTCATGATTCTCCGTCGTCGTGCGCACGGTGGCGCGGGGTGCGGCTGAAGTGCGGTGCGCACCGTTTTGCTCGTCTGCGCTATTGTGCCGTGGATATTGGCTGCGATCAAATATTGTTTGCTTGCCAATTCCCGGCGCATTGTGCAAAATGAAATACAAGATGACAATGTTCGGAGAGAAAATGCGACTGATGCTGTGCGTTGCCGCAAGTCTGGTGCTGATCGCCGCCGACGCGCTGGCGCTCGACGACACCCCTATCCCGTCCGCTTATGTGTTGGCCAGTGCGGCCGGCAGGATGGCGCCGCGCGTCAGGCCGGAGCCCCTGTCGGCGCCGCCGGCCGCCGCGCACCCGCACGCAATCCGCGTCGGGGCCAAAATCCGGGCCGGAACGCGGGCCAAAGTCCGGGCGCACGGCGCGACGTCGCCGCCCGCCGCGCTGGCGGCGGCACCCAAACAGTTGCCGTAGACATATATTTGATGCGTTTGATCTTGGCTTGCGGTAACATTATGCCCAGTTAAAATAATCACCCGCGCACAAGGAAACCGCATGTCTCTCGTCACCAGCGACGCTCACGCCGTCCCCGCCGCCGAATATCTGGCCTTCACCCTGGGCCAGGAAGAATACGGCATCGACATACAAAAAGTGAGCGAAATCCGCAGCTACGAAACGCCGACCCGCATCGCCAATGCGCCGGCCTTCGTCAAGGGCGTGGTCAACCTGCGCGGCATTATCGTGCCGATCGTCGACATGCGCATCAAGTTCAGCCTGGGCACGCCCAGCTATGACCAGTTCACCGTCGTCATCATCCTCAACATCGGCCAGCGCGTGGTCGGCATGGTGGTCGACCGCGTGTCCGACGTGACCACGCTGCTGCCCGAGCAAATCAAGCCGGCGCCGGAATTGGGCACGGCGCTCAACACCGACCATATCGTCGGCCTGGGCACGCTCGACGATCGCATGCTGATCCTGATCGATATCGACCGCCTGATGACGAGCGAGGAAATGGGCTTGATCGACAGCGTCGCCGCCTGAGTTTTACGGCGCTTCTTACAGCGCCGGATCGGCGTGGTCGTTGTCGTTGTCGTCGGTGTCGTCCGCGTCTTCATGGTCGGCCTGCGGCCACGAGGCGATCGCCTGCTGCGACAGCCGGTCCGCGTCGGCGTTGCGGTGGCGCGGTATCCAGCGCAGCGCGACCTCGGGCAGTTGCGCCATCAAGCCGATGGCGCGCGCATGATGCGCCTGCAAACCGGCCGCGCCGGCCGTCGCCGGCGGCCGGTTCACATCGTTGACCACCACCTGGCTGTCGCCGTAGATCGCCAGTTGCGGCGGCCGGTGGCGCAGCGCTGTTTCCAGCAGCGCGATCAAGGCCAGATATTCCGCCTCGCCGCTGTTGCCATGGCCGGCGCGCCGGCTGATCTCCACGCATTCTCCGGCCGGGCCGCGCAGCAAGGCGCCGATGCCCAGCCGTCCCGGATTCGGGTGGGCCGAGCCGTCGAACCACGCCAGCCACGCGCCCGGCGGCGGCTGATCGCGGGCCCGCCTCAGCGCCAGTGTATCGATTTTTTCCTGCGCTCTGGCGGCGCGCCGCGCCGCCTCCGCCGCCTGCGCCTGCGCGCGTTGCGCCAGCAGCGACGCCAGTCCCGGCGCGCCGGCCGCCTGCGTCATCACCTGCCGCAACGCCTCGGCCGGCGTCAGGCCGGACCGCGTGGCCAGCCGGCGCGCCAGCACGCGTTCCTTGTGAAAAGCTGCGGCGGTCAGCGCGTCGTAGTCGGATGTCGGCATAAAAAAAGGGCCGCTCCGTTGGAAGCGACCCCCATGATCTGTGGGAGGGCGCCAGCATAACCGATATGCCGGCGCTTGCCCCGCGCTTAACCTATAAACCGGCTGGCGCGGGTGAAAAATTAATCGCGGTGCGGATTGTCCGGGTGGTGGTCGTAGCGGTCAGGCACGCCGTCGTGATCGCGGTCGTGATGGCCGCCGTGCTCATAGCCCTCGTGGTGATCCCAGTGCGCCTCCTCGCGGAACCAGTGGCCGTCGCGCTGGGTCCAGTGCGGCGCGCTGTAGATGTAGCCCGGCCGTTCGGCGATCCAGCCGCCGCCCACCCATTCATGCCGGTTGCCGCGCCATTCCCAGTAGCCCGGACCCCAGACGTAGCCGGGACGCGGTTCGGGAATGCGCTCGAAACGCGGTGCCGGCGGCGCCGCGCTGATGTACTCGACGGCGACCGGCGCGGCGCCGACTTCGACCCAGCCGCCGGGGCTCAGGCGCCAGCCGCCGCCTTCACGCACCCATTCGGCGCGGCGCCACTGCTGGCCGCGATGTTCCGGTTCCCAGTGGCCGTTCAGCCAGACGTGGCGGCGGCCTTCCCAATTCCAGTATCCGGGCGCCCAGACGTAGCCGCGGCGCGCGGCCGGCACGCTTTCAAAGCGCGGCGGCGGCGGTTCATTTCCGATGACGACGCTGACGCCGACTTGCGCCATCGACGTCGCCGGCATGAATGCGGCCGCGCTCAAGGCCAGGACGGCTGCCGCGTAAATGGTGGTGGGCTTAATCATCATATTTCTCCAGGTAGTCTGCGTGTGCTTCACGCTTGGAGCGAATATATCAAGCGCCGCGCGGGTGCGGCATGAAAGATTCAACTGCTTACAACTGACACAAGCCGGCCGGGTCTTGTGTCTGCCAGCGCACAGACCCGGGCGCGCTGAAACGGGTTCGCCTGACACGCAACGTCGCGGTGAGCGCGCGGCGTGCAGGCGAATTCGGTGGCGCGCTCAGATGGTTGGGTCGGTGCTGCGGGAAGCCATCTGGGCGCTTTGTTCGTCGATCAGCGACTGCCGTTTTTCGGCGGTGCTCATGCGTTTCGCGGCGACCACCACCACCGGCATGTCCGGCGTGGCGAGGCTTGCGGCGCGGGCCGTGGCGCTCATTTCGGTCGGTGCTTCGCTGCCGCGCTGGGCGAGGTAGTTGCTGCCGCAAGCCAGACCGAGAGTGATGATGAAGACAGCTTCGAAGTTTTTCAGGACGTTCATTTTGCTTCCTTTCAGTCTGTGTGTGCGTTTCGATGTGGTCACTTTAGCCACCGGCCCGGCGCGGCGCCATGCGATTGCGACGAGCCGCATGCTGGACGGCGCGAACGGTAAAAAATGGCGACCGGACGATGATTTTCCGGCCACGCTTTTTCGTTCCCTCCGCTAAGCGGCGACAGAACCACACACCAGCGCGAGGGGCAGATGCCACGATTTCTCACCACCGTCTTGCAAGCATGGGGCGAGCGGCGCCGCGCGCGCCGCCGCCAGCGCAACCTGCGGGCGGGCGCGCACCGCCATCGGCCCGATGTCCCCGCCGCCGGCGCG
>NZ_JANXMI010000307.1 GCF_025354735.1 Rugamonas sp. | reverse complement strand
CCCCCCGCTTGTCGTCGCCGGTGGCCGACTCAGCGCGACTTGCCGCCGTGCGACGCGCCATCGCCCTTCGGCGCGGCGTGCGCCTTCACATTCCCCTGGAGATTGTCGGTATGGTGCTGGTTGGCGTCGCCGCGCGCGCCGGCCGCGCGGTTACGTTCGGTAGCTGCGGCCGAGGAATCCGCGCCGCTTTGCGCGTTGCGCTGGTCGCTGCGGCTCTGGTTCCCGGCCTTCAGATCCTTTGGGGACTGGTCGGCCTGCTGTTTGCCGCCGGCGGTGCTGGCGCCTTGCTTGGGCGGTCGATGGGTTTTACTGTCTTTGCTCATGATGGCTCCTCGATGATGGACAGGCCGCCCGCCCTGCGGGCAGCGCCTGCGCCGGCAGCGGCGACGTCACCGACGATGCATCATGCTAGGCCGGCCGCTCGCCGTGGCGCGTAGGCGCACTAGACGAGGGCGTGTAGGATTCCGCCCAGCATCGTCGGCGCTGCCGCGCTCAAGCGGTCAGCATCGGCTGCTGCGGCCCCGGCGGCAGCGGCGGCAGGCCCTCCGGCGGCTGCAAAAACTGCTGCATCAGCCACTGGCCGGCCGGCCCCGGCTCGTCGTCGCCGCGATGGATCACGTACAGCGGAAAATTGATCGAACTACCCTCGTTGAGGTCCAGCCGCACCAAACGTCCGGCGTCCAGATCGTCCTTGACCAGCTCCAGCGGCATATTGCCCCAGCCGATGCCGCTGCGCAGCAGCGCGTGCTTGGACCCCAGGTCGCCGAGGCGCCAGTCGCGCAGCGCCAGCACGCCGAAATCCTGGCCCGCCGTCAGCGTGCTGCGGTCGGTGACCACCAGCTGCGTGTGCTCGCGCAAGATGGCGCTCGGCACCTTGCCCTCGATCTGCGCCAGCGCGTGCAGCGGCGAGGCCACCGGCACCATCGTCACGAAGCCGCAGCTCTGGCGTTCGATGGTGTCGGGCGTACCCGGCATCCAGCCGCTGACGCCGATGCGGCACACGCGGTTGAGCACCAGCTCCGTCACCGCGCCCAGGCCCTCCATGCGCAGCCGCATCGACACCGTCGGAAACTCGCGCTGGAAGGCGTGCAGGATGCGCACCAGCGTGCAGGTCGAAAACATCACGTCGACCACCAGCGACACCTCCGCCTCCAGCCCGGCCGACAGCGCCTTGGCGCGTGAGCGCATGCTGTCGACCTTGAGCGAGACGGCGCGGGCGTCGGCCAGCAGCGCCTTGCCGGCCTCGGTCAGCGCCGGCTTGCGCTTGCTGCGGTCGAGCAGCTCGACGTTGAGCTGCTCCTCCAGATTGGCGATGGTGTAGCTGATGACCGACTGCGTGCGGTGCAGCGCGCGCGCGGCGTGGGCGAAACCGCCGTGGTCGATGACGGCGATAAAGACGCGCAACTGGTCGAGGGAGGGAAGGCCGGGATCTCGCATATCTATAAAATCGATATTATCGATTCAAATTTAGGGTGTTTCATCGATATTAAATCCAAACTAAGATGCATGCAACGAACATTTTGGCGTGTCCCGCAGTCTGGAACCGGCCATTTATCAACCGTAGTCTCCCACCCTAGAGGATCTGCATCATGGCAAACGTACTTTATATCAACAGCAGCGTGCGTAATTCCGGTTCCCTGTCGCGCCAGCAGTCGGCCGCCTTCATCGCCCAGTGGCAAGCCGCCCACCCGGCTGACACCGTCGTCACCCGCGACCTGACCACCAGCCCGGTGCCGCACCTGACCGAGCAGATGATGGGCGCCTTCTTCACCCCGGCCGAAGCGCGCAACGCCGACCAGGCGCACACGATCAAGACCTCGGACACGCTGGTCGACGAGCTGATCGCCGCCGACGTCGTCGTCATCGCCGCGCCGATGTACAACTTCTCCGTGCCATCGACGCTCAAAGCGTGGATCGACCACGTCGCGCGCGTCGGCCGCACCTTCAAGTACGGCGCCAACGGCCCTGAAGGCCAGCTGGCCGGCAAAAAAGTCTACGTGTTCACCGCCAGCGGCGGCGTCTACAGCGAAGGCCCAGCCGCCGCCTACGACTTCCTGACCACCTACCTGAGCACCGTGCTGGGCTTCCTGGGCATGACCGACGTCACCTACGTGCGCGCCGAAGGCGTGGCCATGGGTGAAGAAGCCGTCGCCAACACCATCGCCAAGAGCAACAGCAAAATCGCCGCCCTCATCGCAGCGTAATACGCACCGCGAGCGGTGACAAAAAACCGGAGCTTGCTCCGGTTTTTTTATGCGCGGAAGATGGATGCGGGCGCCGAAACCGGAAGGCCGCCGGCGCCGAAACCGTGGTCTGACCCCGAGGAACACGCGCCGGGCCCATTTCAGTGAACGCGCGAGCAAGCGCGCCCGCATCAATCCGCGCTAAAGAACCGGTACACCGCCTGATACGGCACCCGCAACTCCTGCCCCAGCTGCGCCGCCCCGCAGCCATCCTTCGGTGCCAGGCCACCCTCGGTCGCCAGCCGCTGGATCGCATCGACCTTGCCGAACATGCCGGCGCCCTGCGTCGATTTCGCGTTCAGCAGCAGCCACGGAATCGCCGCGCCGCGCGCATCGTCCTGATGCGCCTTGACCGCGCCGACCACCTTGCTGCCGTCGTTCGACTCCCACGTCGGCCCCGCGTAATGCTTGCCGACCTTACGGCCGTCCCCTTCGTACAGCTCCGCCTCCGGCGCCTTGAAATGCCACTCGAATCGGCTGGCGTCGGCCGCCAGCGCGCTGCACACATAAATCTGCACGCCGACGCCGCGCACATCGAGCACCAGCTTCTGTCCAGGCGCCACCTGCAACGGGTCCGGCACGGCGATGTCCGCGGCGCAGACGGCGAAGGGCGCGGCCAGCGCGGTGACGGCCAGCAGGGTAGCGTATCGCAGGGTCATGGTATCGGTCTCGGTAAAAGGGTGGGGGGCGGGAGCATCTGAAACAGCGCCTTATTCTACATGGCCCGCTTTGGCGCGGATTTTTTCCGCGCCGGGCGCCGTCATCCCATATCCATTATCATGCGACTATCCCCGCGCCTTGGAGCCCGCCATGAAACGCCGCCTGCACCTGCTCATCATCGACCCGCAAAACGATTTTTGCGACCTGCCGTCCGACCACCGGCCCGACGATCCCGCCACCGGCGGCCAGTACGCGCCGGCGCTGCCGGTGCCCGGCGCGCACCAGGACATGCTGCGCGTGGCGAAGCTGATCGACGGCGGCCGCGCCGGCATCGGCGCCATCAGCGTGACGCTCGATTCGCACCACCGCTACGACATCGCCCATCCCGGCTTCTGGTACGCGCACGACGGCGCGCCGGTGGCGCCGTTCACGCAGATTTCGGCCGCCGAGGTGCGCGCCGCGCGCTACCTGCCGCGCCGGCCCGACGCCTTGCCGCGCGCGCTGGCCTATCTGGACGCGCTGGAAGCGGCCGGCCGCTATCGGCTGATGATATGGCCGGTCCATTGCGAGATCGGCACGTGGGGCCACAACGTCCATGCCGCCGTGCGCGCCGCCTACAACCGCTGGGAGGAGGCGGCGCTCGGCGTGGCCGCCAAAATCGTCAAGGGATCGAACCCGTGGACCGAGCACTATTCAGCCGTCATGGCCGAAGTGCCGGATGCCGGCGACCCGGCCACGCAGCGCAACGAGGCCCTGATCGCCGACCTGGCGCGGGTCGACGCCATCTACATCGTCGGCGAGGCGGGCAGCCACTGCGTCAAGTCCACCACCGAGCATATCGCCGACGCTTTCGGCCCGCAGGCGGCCAAGCTGGTGCTGGTGACCGACTGCATGAGCCCCGTCGACGGCTTCGACCCGCAGTATCAAGCCTTCCTGCTGGCGATGCGGGCGCGCGGCGTGCGGCTGGCGCAATCGGACCAGGTGCTGCAAGAGCTGCTGCTGAACGCCGGCCGCTAACGACGACGGCGCTCAAGAGTAAGATGTAGGCTTGATGACATCTGGAGTGATGCAATGACGTCCACCATGACGCCCGTCGTGCGCAGCCTGCTGGAAACCGATTTATACAAATTCACGATGTGGCAGGCGCTGTTGCACGGCCATCCCAATTCGCTGACCGAATATGAATTCGTGTGCCGCAACACGCCGCAGTTTCCGCTGGCCGAATTGAAGGCCGAAGTCGAACAGCAGCTCGACCACCTGTGCGGCATGGCCTTCGCCGAGGAGGAACTCGATTATCTGCGCTCGCTGCGCTACATGAAAAGCGACTTCGTCGACTTCCTCACGGTGTTCCGCTTCCAGCGCAAATTCATCCACGTCGACACCGACGGCGACACGCTGCTGATCCGCGCCGGCGGCCCGCAGGTGCATGTGATGGCGTTTGAAATCTTCGTGCTCTACATCGTCAACGAACTGTATTTCCGCCGCTTCGACGCGGCCGCCGCGCTGGCCGAGGGCCGCGCGCGGCTGGCCGGAAAAATCGCCGCGCTGAAGGCCTTCGGCGCGCAGCCGGCGCGCCGGCATCCGTTTGAATTTTCCGATTTCGGCGTGCGGCGCCGCTATTCCGGCGCCTGGCACGAGGAGGTGGTGCGCTCGCTGGCGCGCGAGGTGCCGCAGTATTTCAAGGGCACGTCCAACGTCTATCTGGCCAGGATGCTCGGCCTGCCGCCCATCGGCACCATGGCGCACGAATACATGCAATCGTTCCAGGCCTTCGGCGTGCGGTTGCGCGATTTCCAGAAGGCGGCGCTGGAAGACTGGGTGCAGGAGTATCGCGGCGACCTGGGGGTGGCGCTGACCGACGTCGTCGGCATGGACGCCTTCCTCGAAGACTTCGACCTGTATTTCGCCAAGCTTTTCGACGGCCTGCGGCACGATTCGGGCGATCCGGTGGTGTGGGGCGAAAAGGCGCTGGCCCACTACATGGCGCTGCGCATCGACGCCAATACCAAGCGCCTGGTGTTTTCGGATGGCCTGGATCTGGAGACGGCGTTCGACTTGTATCGCCACTTCGCCGACCGCATCATGGTCGGTTTCGGCATCGGCACCAACCTCACCAACGACGTCGGCCTGACGCCGCTGAACATCGTCATGAAGCTGGTGTGCTGCAACGGCCAGCCGGTCGCCAAGCTGTCCGACTCGCCCGGCAAAACGTTGTGCAAGGACGAGACTTTCCTCGCCTACCTGCGCAAGGTGTTTCACCATCCCGAGATGTAGGCGGCGAACTGTCGCCTCGGCTGCTGCGCACCCGGTGGTCCCTGGTGTTGACTCCGATTGCTCGCCGTCCGCGCCTTCCCGGGGCAGCCTCCGATTGGCGGTCAGGCCTCGACCGCCCCGAAGCGCTGCATGATGGCGTCGGCTTGCTGGCGCTGGTCGTCATCGTCGGTGTCGACGCTGAGCAGCGCGCCTTCCTGATGACGGGCGCGCACGGCCGCGCCTTCACCGCCCGGCGTGAGCTGGTCGATGATGCTTTCGACAGCGCCGGCCACGAGGTCCGGGCTGTCGCCTATGGTGTGCGCGTTGAGCGTGACGCTGGAGGCGCTGAAGCCGCCGGCCAGCAGGGCGCTGCGGGCGCTTTCGGCGTCGGCCACTTGTTTGAAGTTACGGTGCACGGTGGTAGTCATGATGGGTCTCCTTGTTCGAGGCCCATTGTGCGCTTTTACAACGATTAACGTCGCACCCGAGCGCGCCGTATCACCCGGCCGTCAGTGGCGATCAGCCGCCGAAACCGGCGACCACGCCCGCGTAGTGGTGGACTTTGGGCGCCTGCGCGAAGTAGTCGCCCACCAGCCGGCGCCATTCCTGGAAGTCGGCGCTGTCGCGGAAGTCGACCATGTGATGCTCGACCGTCTGCCAGCCCACCACCAGCAGATAGGTATCGGGCGCCTCGATGCCGCGCTCCATGCGCATCGACACGCAGCCCGCGGCGCGCTGGAATAGCGGCACCGCCTGCGTCACGGCGGCTTCGAAGGCGGCGTGGGTGTCTGGCTTGATCGTCAGCTCGGCGATTTCATAAATCATGGTCGGTCCTCGTGGTGGTAGGGATGTGACAGCATAGCGCGTATCGGTATAAACCGTTTATATCGATACCGGCTGGTGGTGATAATGATGCCGCGCCGTCGCGTGGCGCTAAGCATGGCGGCCGCACGGCGCCGGCGCGGCCGCCCGTTCCGGCGTGCGCAGGATGAACAGCACCGCCTGGCGCGCCAGTTCCGGCACGCCCGTTCCCCGCGCCGGCTTGTACCATTGGACGGTCCAGTTGAGCGCGCCGAAGATCAGAAGGCGGTCGAATTGGGTCGGCATGGCCCAGTCGCCGGACTGGTGCAGTGCCGCGATCACCTGGTCCCACACGGCCTCGTAGCGGTCCTTCAGGTCGATGATGCGGGCCCGCGCGGGGCGGTCCAGCGCGCGCCATTCGTACAGCAGCACGGCGATGAAATGGTGGTCGGGCGCCAGCAGCGTATGCAGGTGGACTTCGACCAGCCGGTGCAGCGCCTGGCGCGGCGCCAGCGCTTCGCTGGCGATGGCCTCGATCTCGGCCAGCGAGCGCGCCATGCCCTGTTCCATGATCGCGGCCAGGATGTCCTGCTTGGTCTTGAAGTGGTAGAACCAGCTGCCGGCCTGGATGCCGGCGGCGGCCGCGATATCGCGCACGGTGGTGTTGTCGTAGCCTTTTTCGCGGAACAGCCGGGCCGATTTTTCTATCAGCTCCGCGCGCAGGCCGCCACCTTCACCCTTGGCGGGGCGCCCGCGTTTCTTGAGACGATGGGTGGCTTCGGTAGCGTCGGTCGGCATGGCGGTCGATATCAGAAAGCTACGGTGTACCGCCATTTTAATGGACAGCGGCGCGTTTGCGTCAACACCTTTCAGCAGAGGTTCGGATGGGCGCAGGCGCTGTGCTTTTGTGCAGCGACGTAGAAATATTGCTTCAATATTCAGATAGCCTGCTCCTGTCGCCCCTCAAATATCTGAAGATGATTTACCAGCATAGTACATCCTCACTTTCAAAAAAGGAGGATGTATGAATTATGTTTACAGCGGTGTTGATGATTTGAAAGGCAAGCCTAAAGTAGGGACGCAGGAATGTGTCGCTCTAATCAGGCGCTACACAAATGCCGGCCCCACCGCGCTGTGGCGCCGGGGCCCAGATGTCGCAGGCAATCTTGCCGTAAGCAAGGGAACTGCCATTGCCACCTTCGTGAATGGTCGGTATCTGAGCCTTTCGCACGGAAATCATGCGGCTTTTTTTGTTCGGCAAGGCCTCGGGGGGATATACATCATGGACCAATGGCGAAGTAAAAATAAGAAATCGATATCGGAGCATTTCATTAAATCAAAAGGCATGAATGCGGATGGGACGTTTAAAGATCCGAGCAACAACGCCGATGCATTTTCCGTTATCGAGCGCTGAAAATGTTACGACAAATCTTCCTTGTCTGCGTGCGACTTGGCACCGCCACATTGCTGACAACGGCGGCGGCGGCAGAACCGGCATCGCCATTGTCATGTCCCTCCGCCATCGCTCCGGCAGGCCTGCAGCCACTTGTCGCCGCTGGTGATTGGAGGGCGTTTATTCCATCGCGGTTGCCGTTGACGTCAGCCGGCTTCATGGCCGGGCCGCCAGAATTGACGGCTGATCTGAAACCTTATTCGGTGCTTGAGCATGCGGCGCATACGGTTGAAACATGGAAATTTGATGAGAATGAATTTTCCGATCATGACGGTCTCTGGCTGGTTTGCCTTTATGGCGCCACCGGTGCCATCACATTATCGAAGAAAATCGACAGCCACTTTCACGAGTGCTCGGTGACTTATATGAAAAGCAAAGCGTCAGTAACCTCATCGATTCAAATCCACTGTCAATAAAGCCGGGTCGCATGCGCCGCCCGCCGTCGGCCATGTTGTAAGCGCGCGCCGCTTATTCCTGTTCGGGGCGCAGCGCCGGCGGGCGCGGGGCGGACTCCGGCGCGTGGTCGGGCGCCAGTTCGGCCAGCGTCAGCGCGGCGTCGCGGCGCAAGCCCTTGCGCCAGTATTCGAGTTTGACTTCGGTGCCCGGCCGCAGGGCGGCGGCCAGGCGGCGCAGGTCGGCGCTCTTTTGCACGGCCACGCCGTTGAAGCTGAGGATGATGTCGCCGCCGTGCAGGCCGGCCTTTTCCGCCGGCCCGCCTTTTTCGATGCGTCCCACCAGGCCGCCGTGCGCGTCGGGCAGGCCCAGCGTCGTCGCCACCTGCTTGTCGACGTCGCCGAGGTAGACGCCCATGCGCCCGCGCGTCACGTGGCCGCTGGTTTTGAGCTGCTCGGCCACGCGCATCGCGTCGTCGATGGGGATCGCGAACGAGATGCCCATGTAGCCGCCGGACTGGCTGTAGATCTGCGAATTGATGCCGACCACTTCGCCGCGCATATTAATCAGCGGTCCGCCCGAGTTGCCGGGGTTGACGGCGACGTCGGTCTGGATCAGCGGCAGGAAGTCGCCGGTCTCGCGCGCCTTGGCCGAGATGATCCCGGCCGTCACCGTGTGATCGAGGTCGAACGGCGAGCCGATGGCGATCACCCATTCGCCGACGCGGGCCCTGGCCGAGGAACCGATGGTGGCCTGCGGCAGGTCCTTGCCGTCGATCTTGAGCAGCGCGATGTCGGTGCGGGCGTCGACGCCGATCACCCTGGCCTCGAATTCGCGCTGGTCGCTGAGGGTGACGGTGATGGTGTCGGCGCCTTCGATCACGTGCGCGTTGCTGAGCACATAGCCGTCGGCCGCGATGATGAAACCGGCGCCCACGCTTTGCTCGTCGCCGTCGTCGTCGCCGTCGTCGCCATCATCGGGCTGTTGCGGTTTCTGCTGCTGTTGCTGCTGCGGCGCGCCGAAAAAGCGGCGCAGGAATTCGCGCATGCGCTCATCCTGGTCGGCCTGTTTGCCCTTGCCGTCCGTCCCTCCTTTTTCCGCCTTGCCGTCTTTGTCGGCATCGCCCTTGTCGGCGGCCGGCTTGCCGGTGGTGCGGATATTGACCACGGCCGGCACGGTCAGGTCGGCCAGGTCGGCGAAATTGGCCAGGCTCGCCGCCACCGGCAGCGCCGGCTCCGGCGCGGCCTGGGCGGCCGGAAGCGTCAGCCATGCGGCGCAGACGCTCAGCGTCAGGGCGGCCAGCGTGGCGGGGGCGGGGAGGAGGTGGGCAGGCTTCATGGATCGATCTTTCTGGGGACTGGTTCGCTCGAAGCAGTATAGCAAGGCGGCGCCGCCCGCGCTTATGCGGGCCGCCCTGCGTGGCCGGCCGTTTTCAGGCTGCGCAGGTAGACCGCGTACGACGGCACGGCGGCGCCGTCCTCGCGGCGCCCGGTCTGCGGCTGCGCTTCGAGCAGCTCGAAGCCGTGGGCGGCGGCCAGCCGGCGCAGATACGGCAGCGAATGGGCGTAGCGGCGCGAGGGGCCGAGCACGATGTCGGCGGCGGCGGCGCTGCCCTTGCCACCATCGCCATCGCTCGCCTCGACCGAAAAACAGAAGCCGCCCCGCGGCCGCAAGGCCGGCGCCACTTGCGCGAACACCGGCGCCAGGTCGCCGATGTAGACGAAGACGTCGGCCGCCACGATCAGGTCGTGGCGCTCGACGCGGCCGGCCAGGAACTGGCCCAGTTCCGCGCAATGGAGCTCATCGTACAGGCCGCGCTGGCCGGCCTTGTCCAGCATTTTCCGCGACAGGTCGACGCCGGTCAGCGTGCGCGCGTAGCGCCGCAGATAGGGCGCGAACAGGCCGGTGCCGCAGCCCAGGTCGAGGACGTCGAGCGCGTCGCCGCCGAGGTGGCGGCGGATCGCGGCGTCCAGCAGCGCCGGCATGCGGTAGTCGAGATCCTGCACCAGATGCTGGTCGAAGTGGTCGGCGTAGCGGTCGAACAGCGACGCCACATAGGCGCTGGGCGCGGCCGCCGGCGCGTCGGCCGCGCCCAGCGCCGCCAGCGCGTAGGCGATTTGCGCCGCGTCGGCGCCCTGCGCCAGCGCCAGTCGATAGGCGGCGATGGCGTCGTCGGCGCGCGCCAGGTCGCGCAGCGTGTTGCCGCGATATTGATGCGCCAGCGGATAGTGCGGCCGCAGCGCGATGGCGCGCTCGTAGCTGTGCAGCGCGTCGTCGTAATAGTGCAGCCGCCCCATCGCGGTGCCGCGCCAGCAGTGGGCTTCGGCGTTGTCGCCGTCGAGCGCGAGGGCGCGGTCGTAGCTTTCGACGGCCTCGCGAAAACGCTGCAGGCCTTGCAGCGCGTTGGCGCGCGCGCACAGCGCCGCCACGTAGTTGGGCTGGTCGGCCAGCGCCAGGTCGGCGCTGGCCAGCGCTTCGGCGGCCAGGCCGCTGTCGTTGAGCAGCATGGCGCGGTGGCAGGCCGCCTCGGGATAGCGGGGCCGCAGCAGCAGCGCGCGGTCGTAGCTGCGCAGCGCCTCGTCGCGCCGGTCCAGCTGGCGCAGCGCGTTGCCGCGATTGCAGTAGGCCAGCGCATAGCCGGGATGGAGTTCGACCGCGCGCTCGTAGCTGGCCAGCGCCTGCGGCGTGCGGCCCAGATCCTGCAGGGCGGCGCCGAGGTTGCAGTGCGCCGCCGCCTGCCGTGGATCGACGGCGATGGCGCGGGCGATCAGGTCGGCGGCCCGCTGCGGCTGGCCGTGCTGGCGCGCGATCACGCCGCTCAGATGCAGCGCGTCGAACTGCCGCGTATCGCGCGCCAGCACTTGCTGGTAGAGGGCCAGCGCGGCGTCGAGCTGGCCCTGTTGATGCAGGGCGACCGCTTGCTGCAACAGCGCGGCGGTATCGGTGGGGATGGCGGTCATGGGGGCTTACGTGGCGTCGGTGGCGGCCATTGTACTAGCCCGGCGCGGGGCCGGAGATGCCAGGTCGTGCTGAAAATGGGCTGAAAATTTTCTGGCGGTGCCCGAATGCGCGGCGGC
>NZ_JANXMI010000251.1 GCF_025354735.1 Rugamonas sp. | reverse complement strand
AGTTCGTGGCGCACGCACCGGCCGGCCTGACGACGCGACCAATCGTGATTGGCACCGGTCCCTGCGGCATATTCGCGGGACTGATTCTGGCGCAGATGGGATTTCGGCCGATTATCCTGGAGCGCGGCAAGTCGGTACGGGAACGGACCAAGGATACTTTCGGGCTGTGGCGCAAGCGCGAGTTGCATCCCGAGTCGAACGTGCAATTTGGCGAGGGCGGTGCCGGTACGTTTTCCGACGGCAAACTATGGAGCCAGATTAAGGACCCCAAGCATTACGGCCGCAAGGTGTTGATGGAATTCGTCAAGGCGAATGCGCCGGAAGAGATTATGTATGTGAGCAAGCCGCATATCGGTACCTTCCGCCTGGTACAGATGGTGGAAAAGATGCGGGCATCGATCGAAGAATTGGGTGGCGAATTTCGTTTCGAAACCAGGGTCGAGGATTTCGACATTGATGCCGGCAAGATTCGTGGCGTGGTGTTGCAGGATGGCAGGCGCCTCGCCAGCGATCACGTGGTCCTCGCCATCGGTCACAGCGCGCGCGATACCTTCGAAATGCTGCATGCACGCGGCGTTTATCTTGAAGCCAAGCCGTTCTCGCTCGGTTTCCGGATCGAACATCCGCAATCGCTGATCGACAATTGCCGCTTCGGCCCGAGCGCCGGCCACCCGATCCTGGGCGCGGCCGACTACAAGCTGGTGCACCACGCCTCGAACGGCCGCGACGTCTACAGCTTCTGCATGTGCCCGGGCGGCACCGTGGTGGCGGCCGCGTCCGAGCCCGGCCGTGTCGTCACCAACGGCATGAGCCAGTATTCCCGCAATGAACGCAACGCCAACAGCGCCATCGTCGTCGGCATCACGCCGGCCGATTATCCGGGCCATCCTCTGGCCGGCATCGACTTCCAGCGCCGGCTCGAGGAGCGCGCCTACGAACTGGGCGGCGCCAACTACAGCGCGCCGGGCCAGCTGATGGGCGATTTCGTCGCCGGCCGCGCCTCGACCGAGTTCGGCGCCGTCGTGCCGTCCTACAAGCCGGGCGTACACCTGACCGATTTGGCGCAAGCCTTGCCGGACTACGCCGTGACGGCCTTGCGCGAAGCCTTCCCCGCCTTCGACAAGCAGATCAAAGGCTATTTCAAGGCCGACGCCGTGCTGACCGGTATCGAAACGCGCACCTCGTCACCCATCCGCATCAAGCGCCGCGACGATACGCTGCAAAGCCTGAACACGCGCGGCCTGTTCCCGGCCGGCGAAGGCGCCGGATACGCCGGCGGCATTTTGTCGGCCGGCGTGGACGGCATCAAAGTGGCCGAGGCGGTGGCGCTGTCCATGGCCGAATAAGCCCGCAGCGCGCCGCGCCATCCGTCCGGTCGCATCCGGGCGGATTTTTTTGCCCGTTTTTTCGCTCCGCGTTTTCGCCCCGCGTTTTCGCCACGCCGCGCCCATAAAAAAAGCCGCCCAGACGAATCTGGACGGCTTTCACTAGGTGCTGTGGCGGCGCTGGTCAGACCGGCGCCGCCATCGGCACTGCTTAGAAGTTGTAGCTACCGCGCACGTAGAACGCACGGCCGATCACGTCGGCATAACGTGGATCGTAACCAGCCGAGTTACCAGCGACCTGAGCTTGCAGGGTCAGAGGTGGTTTTTTGTCGGTGAAGTTGTGGATGCCTGCAGTAAAGCTCAGAGCCTTGCTGTAGTCATACTTGCCTTGCCAATCCCACGTGGTGTACGAAGGAACATCGAGGCCGGCGAAGTCGACGTCCGACGCGGCAACCGTGCCATTGGCCAGCACCGGATAGATGCCTTCGCCAGCGGAGAACGATTGATCCTTGTAGCCGGACTTGTAGTTGGCAGCGATGGTGTTGGTGAACTTACCGGTTTGCAGCGTGGTGCTCAGGCGCATCTGGGTACGGAACACGACAGCCTGGTCTTCGCCGAACTTGGCCAAGTCGGTGAAGACATCGCCGCCTGGCGAGGTGGTGTAGTCCTGCTTCCATATCCAGGTACCGGTCCATGCCACGTTCAGCTTACCGATAGGCAAGTTGGTGCGATAGCTGTTATCCCAGTCCACGCCCTTGTAGTGCGCAACGCCGCCGTTCAAAGGCGTTTGCTCCAGCGCGATGGTGTTGAAACCAGCCGGGTCGGGGTAGTTGGTCAAGAACAGGAAGGAATACTTCTGTGGATGATCGAAGGCCTCGGCCTGGGCGATACCACTCGAGAGCACCTGGTTGCGGATGGTGACGGACCACAGGTCGGCGCCCAGCGTCAGGCCCTTGACTGGATCGACCACGAAGCCGACCGTCCACTGCTTCGATTTCTCGGGTTTCAGCGCGGTGGCGCCGGTGGTGCCGTTACCGCCGGCGACCAGATCATACTGCGAACTGCCGGCGCCGCACGTGGCCAGGCCAGGGAACGGGCAAGCGAAGCTGCCGGAGCTGCCGGCGTAGGCCAGAGGACCAGCCAGGTCGGTCAGAGCTGGCGCTTTGAAGCCGGTGCCGTAGGCGCCGCGGAACAGCAGGTCTTCATGCGGATTCCAGCGGAAGCTCACTTTGTACGTGGTGCCATGCGAACTTTCGCCGATGGAACCGTTCGGCAGCTTAGGAATCAAGCCGCTGGCGTCGGGCACGGTCGCGAAGATGTCGTTGCTGTGCGCGCGGCCGTAGCTGTCGTAGCGGCCGGAGGCCGTCACTTCCAGCGACTTGATGACAGGGAACAGCCACTCGCCGTACACGCCGCCGTTTTTACGGCTGGTGTCGGAAGGCACGGAACCGTAGGCGCCGCCGATAGGGAAGTCGCCCGAAGCAGGCTGGCCCTGGAAGCCGTTTTGCGACGCGATCAGGTCGTTGTAGCCGATCTTGTAGTGCTGGTAGGAGTAATCCGCACCGACCGACAGGATGGACGTGCCGCCTGGCAGGGTGAAGGTGTCATGCTGGCCGCCGAAGTGCAGCGTGTCCATGTCCGACTCGGTGGTCGAGAACGTGGTGCCGTTGAGCAGCGTCGGCTTGAGCAGGTCGCCGCTCGAACCGCCCAGTGGATCGACGGTGCCGGCCGAAACCAGCGCGTTGAACTTGTCGGAATCGAGGTAACCGCCGGCCGAGATGTCTTTCAGCTGGCTGTGCGACAGGGTCAGGCGGGCGTTGTAGCTCCAACCGCCGAACTGGCCGTCGATACCGGTCGAGAAGTGACGGGCGAAGGTGTCGAAGTCATCCGCGCGGCCGCCGGAGGCGATCGGACGATAGCTCATCTTGATCGGGCCACGGGAACCGCCGGGGTTGGACAGGTCCAGATTGTTCGCGGTCAGGAAGGGCTGGATGTACTTGTTGTACAGGTTGGCGTACTGCGTCGGGCCGATGCCGAGCGGCTGAGCCGGCGGCGCGAACTGGGCGACGACGTCGGTGTCGGACAGGACCAGTTCGGCCCAGGCCGTCGTGTCGGCATTGATCTTGAAGGTGCCTTTGAGCAAACCACTGTCGCGGCTGGTCGAAGGGTTGTCCTGCACGAAGGCGGCGAAGTTGAAGTTGCAATTGCCGCCGGCGGCGACGCCGTCCGAGGCCGGGAAGGCCAGGAACTGCGAGTAACCGTTGCCGCAGTTGCCGTGCGCATTGTAGTAAGGGCTGAACTGATACACCGTCGGCGCCGTGTCTTGCGAGGCGCCGTGCGGAATGGCAGGGATGCTCAGGTTGCCTGGTTCATTGTTCGCGCTGGTGGCGATCTGAACGTATTTCTGGCCCTTGTAGCTGAACGGAATGTAACCGCCGGCACGGGAGAAATCGCGGTCCGTGGCCTGGATGGCGTGCTGGAAGTCGTGGCTGTACGACGCCAGGACGTTGTAACCGTCGGTGTCCAGATTGCCCCAGCCCTTGCTGATGCCGGCGCTGTAGGCGCGGCCACCAGGGTGCTGCGGGGTCTGATTGTTGAAGAAGACGCTGGTGTCGGTCTTGTTTTTCTTCGTGATGAAGTTGACCACGCCGGCGATGGCGTCGGAGCCGTACAGGGCCGAAGCGCCGTCGGTCAGGATTTCAACGCGTTCGATGGCGTCGAGCGGGATGCTTTCCAGGTTGACGGCGAAGCCGCCGCCCTGGGCGTTACCCTGCTGAATAGGCGCCATGCGCTGGCCGTCCAGCAGCACCAGCGTGTATTTCGATTGCAGCGAGTGCAGCGCGGCCGTGGTCGAGCCGCCGCCGCCGGTGTTGATGGAGCTGGCGGCCGGCACGAAACCTTGCATCGCAGGCATGTTCTGCAACAGGTCGGTGACCGAGGTGGCGCCGGTGCGCTTGATATCTTCCTGGGTCAGTACCTGCACTGGCAGCGCGCCTTCCTTGTTGATGCGCTTGATCGACGAACCGGTGATTTCGACGCGCTGGATAGGCGCGGCGGCATCCTGGTCGCCGGCTTGCTGCGCCAGCGCGGTATGCGACATCAAGCCGAAGCCTACTGCAACGCTACCCGAGAACATCAGGCGCAATGAGCGAGACAAGACTGTTTCTTTTGCAATCATTATGACCTCTGATTATTGAATGTTAATCGCCGTCTTTAATCTCAAAGACAACATTTTTATTGCCTCTTAAGCAAAGCTGTCAAACATATTATTAAAAATATTGTTTGATCCAACATGGAATCACTCATTGGTCTTGCATGTCAATTAAGTATGACTCTTTGTTGCATAAATGTGACATAAGAGTGACAGGTTTCCTGGTTCCGGGGTGTGTCCACACAGTATGTTACAAGGGAGGCATGAAAATGGACGGCGGGCGAAAGCAGCGGCGCGATAGCTACTTTTGGTTAAATAAGGCGTGTTAAATCGGCGTCGATGCCGGCACTGCCGGGGATGCTTGCGGGGCGCGGAACGGCCGCGCGGTGGCGCCATCGCGCCGCCGGGATGAAGCGAGGGCTAGAGCCAGCCCGATTTTTTGAACAAGTAGTATAGATAAGTGCACACAGCCAACATCACGCCCAGCGCCGCCGGGTAGCCGTAGGCCCACTCCAGTTCGGGCATGGCCTTGAAGTTCATGCCCCAGATGCCGGCGAAGGCCGACACCACGGCGAAGATCGCGGCCCAGGCCGCCAAGCGCTTGTTCACTTCGCTTTCATCGATGGCCACCATCGACAGATTGACCTGGATGGCGGTGCTGATCATGTCGCGGATGGTGTCGATGGTGCTGTTGATGCGGTACAAATGGTCGTGGACGTCGCGGAAATACTCTTGCGTGTCGCGGCACAGCGTGGGCACGCGGCCGCCGTAGAGTTTACCGACCGCCTCCATCAACGGCGCCACGGCATGGCGCAATATCATGATCTTGCGTTTGAGCTCGTACAGCCGCTCGATGTTGGCGCGCTGCGAGCCGGGGATGAAGATGCGCTCCTCGATCAATTCCAGTTCCGACTCGAAGGCGTCGACCACGGGAAAATAGCGGTCGACGACGGCATCGATGAGGGCGTACAGCACAAAGGCCGGCCCCTGGCTCAGCAGGTTCGGTTCGCGCTCGGCGCGCGCGCGCACGCCGAGAAAGCCCTGGGAACTGCGGTTGCGCACCGACAGCACATAGTTGCGGCCGGCGAAGATGTCGATCTCGCCCAGCGTCAGCTTGCCGTCCACCAGTTCCACCGTCTGCACGACGACGAACAGGGAATCGCCGTATTCCTCGATCTTGGGCCGCTGGTGGCCGCTGCGGGCGTCTTCCACGGCCAGTTCGTGCAGGCCGAACTCGCTCTGCATCACCGACAGCTCGTCGGGCTCGGCGTCGCGCAGCGCGACCCACACAAAGCACTCGGGGCGCTCCACATAATCGCTGATCTGTTCCACCGGAATGTCGGCCAGCTTACGGCCGTCTTGATACGCAACGCAATTAATCAGCATACTCGTCTCACCATAAAAAAAAGCTCTTGGCCTCGTCAGCCAAGAGCTTAACCGATCCCGCGCCGGCGCGGACGCCGTGGACGCCCCCGGGCCTAGTCGTCCTTGGCGCCGTCGATGCCCAGTTCGGCGATCTTGCGCGTGATGGTGTTGCGGCCTATGCCCAGACGCACGGCGGCGTCGTTCTTGCGGCCGTGCGTGTGCTTGAGCGCGGTGCGGATCAGGGCCGATTCGAACTGGCGGCCGAGCACGCCCATGACTTCCTGCTGGCCGCTGCTGAGCATGCTGGCCGCCTGCAATTCCAGCAACGCCAGCCAGCCGTCCGGCGAGGCGGCGGCGGCTTCCGGCGCCGCCGTCAGCGACACCGTGCCGTGATGGGCGCCGGCGCCGCTGTCGGGCGGCGGCGCGTGGCCGGGCTGGTCCAGGCCCTGGCCCTGGGTCAGTTCCAGCGGCAAATCCTTCACTTCCACCGTTTGCCCCGGCGCCATCACCGTGATCCAGTTGCACAGGTTTTCCAGCTGCCGCACATTGCCCGGCAAGTCGAGGCCGCTGAGGAATTGCAGCGTGGAGTCGCTCATGCGCTTTGCTTCCACACCCAGCTGCTTGGCGCTCTGCACCAGGAAATGGCGCACCAAAATGGGGATATCCTCGCGCCGCTCCCTCAAACTGGGCAGCCGCAGCCGGATCACATTGAGGCGGTGGTACAAGTCTTCGCGGAACAGGCCGTCGCGCACGCGCTGTTCCAGGTTCTGGTGGGTGGCCGTGATGACGCGCACATTGGCCTTGAGCGGCTGGTGGCCGCCGACCCGGTAGAAGTGGCCGTCGGACAGCACGCGCAGCAGCCGCGTCTGCAAATCGAAGGGCATGTCGCCGATTTCATCGAGGAACAGGGTGCCGTTCTCGGCCTGCTCGAAGCGGCCGCGGCGCGTGGTCTGGGCGCCCGTGAAAGCGCCGCGCTCGTGGCCGAACAATTCCGATTCCAGCAAATCCTTGGGGATGGCGGCCGTGTTGAGGGCGATGAAGGGCTGGGCCGCGCGCGGGCTGTGCTTGTGCAGCGCGCGCGCCACCAACTCCTTGCCGGTGCCGGACTCGCCGGTGATGAGCACCGTCACATTCGACTGCGACAGGCGGCCGATGGCGCGGAACACTTCCTGCATGGCCGGCGCCTGGCCGAGGATTTCCGGCGTTTCCGACGGGCCCGACTCGACGCTCGTTTCGCGCAGGCTCTCGTCGAGGGCGCGCCGGATCAGCTCGACGGCCTTGTCGATGTCGAACGGTTTCGCCAGGTATTCGAAGGCGCCGCCCTGGAAGGCGGCGACGGCCGAGTCGAGGTCGGAAAACGCCGTGATGATAATGACCGGCAAGCCCGGAAAGCGCGACTTGACCAGTTGCAGCAAGTCCAGGCCGGAATCGCCCGGCATGCGGATGTCCGACACCAGCACCTGCGGCGTCTCGAATTCGAGCGCGGCGATGGCGTCGCGCGCGTTGGCAAAACTTTTGGTGGCCAGATTTTCACGGGCCAGCGCTTTTTCCAGTACCCAGCGGATCGATTCGTCGTCGTCAACTATCCAGATTGGCTTCATGTGTTATGTGTATCCCGCGGATGGATCATCAATCAAGGGACTCGGCGACAGCAGCGGCGGCCAGCGCTTATGGCAATGGCAGCAAGATCCTGAAGTCCGTGTATCCAGGCCGGCTCTCGCATTCGATGACGCCCATGTGCTGATGCACGAAGGTTTGCGCCAAGGTCAGGCCCAGGCCGCTGCCACCATCCCGCCCCGACACCAGCGGGTAGAAAATGCGATCGCGGATCTGGGGCGAGATGCCCGGTCCATTGTCGATGATATGCAAGTCTAATGCCAGGCCATAACGGACCTTGGTCAGCGTCACCTGGCGCGCCACGCGGGTCTTGAAAGTGAGCTGGGCGTCGCCGGCGATGATGCGCTGCGACAGCGCCTGGGCGGCGTTGTGCGCGATGTTGAGCACGGTCTGGATCAGCTGTTCCTTGTCGCCCCGGAACTCGGGGATGGAGGCGTCGTAATCGCGCAAGATGGTCAGCCCGGCCGGGAATTCGGCCAGGATCAGGCTGCGCACGCGTTCGCACACCTCATGGATGTTGACGTCGCCGACGATGTGCGGCCGGCGGTGCGGCGCCAGCAGGCGGTCGACCAGCGTTTGCAGGCGGTCGGCCTCCTTGATGATGACCTGTGTGTATTCGCGCAACTGGCCCAGGTGCAGGGCCGGCAACTCCATTTCCAGCAACTGGGCCGCGCCGCGGATGCCGCCCAGCGGATTCTTGATCTCGTGCGCCAGGTTGCGGATCAGCTCCTTGTTGACCTGGCTCTGGTCGAGGATGCGCTCCTCGCGCTCGAGCTTGATGTGCTGCTGGTTTTCGCGCAGCTCGATGAGCAAGCCGTCGTGCGGATCGTCGAGCGCCGACACGATGCTGTGCACGTGCAGCGGGTCGCGGCCGGCGCGCTCGAGCGTCAGGTCCTGGCGCAGGTCGGCGAAGCGGTGCTCGCGGGCCTGGGCGCAGATGTTCTCGAGCTCGTCGGAATTGAGGAATTGCGCGGCCAGCTTTTGGCGCGACAGCGCCTTGAGCGAGCTTTCCAGCAGGTTTTCGGCCGCCGCGTTGGCGTAGGTGATCTTGCCCTGGCCGTCGAGCAGGACGACGGCCGAGGCCAGCAAGTCCAGCCCGGCCAGCGCCTGCGGCCGCGCGATGGCGGCCGCCGCGCGGGCGATATTGGTCATATTGGTGACTAAACTCATGGTGGCACTCCCTGGTGTTCGTTGGCGTGCGCAGGCGGCGCAGCGTGCAATCTATCAGCGGATATTGGCGATCTCGCGCTTGAGGGCTTCCACATTCTTTTCCGAACGGCTGATGTCGACGCGCAGCTGCGCCAGCCGCTCCTGGTATTTGGCGTAGTTGCGCTCGTCGCCGCGCCGCTCCGGCTCGCCGTTGTTGAATTCCTTGCGCAAGTCGGCCAGCTTTTGCAGCTCGGCGTTGAGCTCGTCGGTCAGGATGGCGCGTCGGTCGCTGTCGCGGGCGCGCTGCTCGGCGCCGTCGACGCGCGGAAAGTCGCCCGGCGGCGGCGGTGCGGCGGCGGCGGCGCGCGGTCCCGCCTGCGGCTTGCGCACCGGCGCCGAAATCGCGCCCGGCACATCGAGCGCCTTGCAATTATTGTTCTTGTTGGTGTCGGTCAGTTCCTTGTGGCCGTTGGCGTCCACGCACAGGTAAATCTGGGCCGTGGCGGGCCGGGCGGCGAGCGCCAGCGCCGTGGCCAGTCCCAGCGCGGCCATGCATCGTGTGAAGCGAGTTGTCATTCAATATCCATCGAGAGCGTCAGTCCATCCCGAATATACAACATCCAAAGAAAAACGCGAGGAAAGCCTGAGCCCCCTCGCGTTCCAGCGCCATATCGCGCCATGCTGGTGCCACCGCGCCGGCGAACCGGCGCCGCCGCTTACAGCGAGTAGTACATGTCGAACTCGACCGGATGGGTCGTCATGCGCATGCGCTGCACGTCTTGCATTTTCAGTTCGATGTAGGCATCGATCATCGAATCGCTGAAGACGCCGCCACGGGTCAGGAACTCGCGGTCCTTGTTCAGGCTGTCCAAAGCTTCTTCCAGCGACGAGCAGACGGTCGGAATCAGCGCGTCTTCCTCAGGCGGCAAATGGTAGAGATCCTTCGAGGCGGCTTCGCCCGGATGGATCTTGTTCTGGATGCCGTCCAGGCCGGCCATCAGCAGCGCGGCGAAGCACAGGTAGACGTTGGCCAGCGGGTCCGGGAAGCGGGTTTCGATGCGGCGGCCTTTTGGATTGGCCACGTGCGGGATGCGGATCGAGGCCGAACGGTTGCGGGCCGAGTAAGCCAGCTTGACCGGCGCTTCGAAGCCCGGCACCAGACGCTTGTAGGAGTTGGTGCCCGGATTGGTGATGGCGTTGAGGGCCTTGGCGTGCTTGATGATGCCGCCGATGTAGTACAGCGCCGTGTCCGACAGGCCGGCATAGCCGTCGCCGGCGAACAGGTTGACGCCGTCCTTCCAGATCGACTGGTGCACGTGCATGCCGGAACCGTTGTCGCCGACGATGGGCTTGGGCATGAAGGTGGCGGTCTTGCCGTAGCTGTGGGCCACGTTCCAGACCACGTATTTCAGGTTCTGGGTCCAGTCGGCGCGCTCGACCAGGGTCGAGAACTTGGTGCCGATTTCATTCTGGCCGGCGCCGGCCACTTCGTGGTGGTGCACTTCGACCGGGATGCCCAGCGATTCGAGGATCAGACACATTTCCGAACGCATGTCCTGGAACGAGTCGACCGGCGGCACCGGGAAATAGCCGCCCTTGACGGTAGGACGGTGGCCGCTGTTGCCGCCTTCGAGCTTTTCGCCGGTCGACCACGACGCTTCGTCGGAATCGATCTTGACGAAGCAGCCCGACATGTCGATTCTCCAGCGCACGCTGTCGAAGATGAAGAATTCCGGCTCCGGGCCGAAGTAGGCGGTGTCGCCCATGCCCGACGATTTCAGATAGGCTTCGGCGCGCTTGGCGATCGAGCGCGGGTCGCGGTCGTAGCCCTTGCCGTCGGACGGCTCGATCACGTCGCACTGCATGAACAGCGTCGTTTCTTCCATGAAGGGATCGATATTGGCCGTGTTCGGGTCCGGCAGCAAGATCATGTCCGACGCTTCGATACCCTTCCAGCCGGCGATCGAGGAGCCGTCGAACGCGTGGCCGGACTCGAATTTGTCGATGTCGAAGTGCGACACCGGCACGGTGACGTGCTGTTCTTTACCACGGGTGTCGGCAAAACGGAAATCAACGAATTTGACTTCGTTGTCCTTGACCATCTTCAATACTTCTGCGGCTGTCATTGCCATGCGTTTCTCCTAAGAAATGTGTGGGTAGGCCGGACGGCGACGGATGGTGGTGCACACCGCACCAGAAACGACCTGAGCTCGTAACAAAAATAAGCAGAATCTGTGCCAGCCTAAACTTGCGCGCCGCGACAACAACGCGCTAGCATCATGCAGACAAAAGATTCTAAAATCGACAGCGTGGCCTAATTGGCTTTATGTACACAAGATTAATACCGCACAACAACGGTGCAATCAATCAAATTCGCACTGATTTTGTGCATTTTCTTTCAAAGTGGAAAATTTGCATGGTATTGGTGCGCGCCGCGCATCGACATCGTGCCCATCTATAATAAACGTGAATCTTTCCGGGAGCGATATGAACACGCGCGATGAACTATTGACCGCGGCCCGAGGCCGCAACCAAGGCTGGCCCTACGCCGGCGCCGTCACGCCGCAGGAAGCCCATGAGCTGATCGGGCTGGACGCCGGCGTGCTGTTGATCGACGTGCGCACCAACGCCGAGCGTGACTGGGTGGGCCGGGTCGCCATCCCCGAGGCCCAGCATGGCGCGGTGCAGTGGAACACGTATCCGGGCGGCGCCGTCAATCCCGACTTCATGACGCAACTGCAGGCGACGGCGCGGCCGGACCAGGTGCTGCTGTTCCTGTGCCGCTCCGGCGTGCGCTCGCGCCACGCGGCCAAGCTGGCGACCGAGCATGGCTACCAGCACTGCTACGACATCCTCGGCGGTTTCGAGGGCGACAAGGATGCGGACGGCCACCGCAAGCAGGTCGGCGGCTGGTGCAAGGCCGGCTTGCCGTGGCTGGGGGCGTGACGGCGAGGCCGATGTTGGGGGCCGCAAACTAAACCGGGGTCAGAGCCCGATGGCCGGGCCGCGTGCGCATCGGCGCTCAAACCGCGCAATCCACACGCCTAGGTCCATACGCGTCCATACGCGTCCATACCGCTACGCCGCTACGCCGGCAGCGCCTGCGGAGCGTCGGCCACGCCGTCGGCCATCAGTCCGAGCACGCGCTGCCGCACGAAGTTGATATGGCTGCGCAAGCCGTACAGCCCGTCCGCGAACGACAGCGGCACCGACACCTGGTTGACCAGTTCCTCGATTTCATCGAGCCGCCGCAGCTGCGCCGCGTAAATCTCGGCGCGGCGCGCGTCCGGCACATCCTCCAGCGCCTGCTCGACCGTGCGCAGCTGGCCGTACCAGCGGTACACGCGCGAGCGGATACGCCACACATACAGCGGCGGCACCACTTTCGACAGCGGCAGCAGCAGCGCGCCGAACGCCACCACCAGCACCCACATGCGGTCGAAGAAATTGGCCAGCCAGAAGCTGCCTATATAACGCTGCAACAAGGGCGGACCATCCTTGTAAAACTTGGCCGCCTCGGCCGCCACCGGTATCTCGGTGTAGCGCGCCGACGGGAACTGGCCCTGCTGCTGGAACCAGCCGGCGCCGCCGTGTATGGTGCTGGCCGCCTGCACGAACAAGTCGATCAGCGACGGATGGAGGTCGGCGCGCGCGACCAGGGTGGCGGTCGGCGCGATCAGGTTGTAATCGACGTCGGGGATGTTGCGGCCCAGGTCGACGATCCCCTGCGGCAGCACCACGTGCGTCAAAAACGGCAGCTTGCGCGCGTAGGCCTCGGCCTGGATGAAGTCGAACAGCTTGATGCCCGGCGTTTGCAGCAGCATCTGGATCAGCGGCGCTTCCGGCGCCGACGTGAAGACGAGGCCGTCGATGCGCCCTTCCAGCAGCTCGACCGTGGCCGGCGTGTTGGCCAGCGCGCCCAGCGTCAGGTCGGCCGGCTCGACGCCGTTCAGCGCCAGCACCTGCTTGAACAGCCGAGGCGCGCCCGCGCCCCTGGGGCCGACGTTGATTTTCATGCCCTTGAGCTGCGACAGCTGCGTGATCGGATGGGCCTTGGTCTCGCGCAGGAACAGCCACACCGGCTCGGTGAACAGGCTGCCCAGCGACACCAGGCCTTCGCGCTCGGCCTTGGCCTCGTCGGTCGAACCGCTCTGCACGAACGCCATGTCGACTTCGCCGTGCTTGAGCCGGTGCAGATTCTCGCCCGAGCCGGCCGACGGTTTCAGCGTCACCTGGATGCCGTGCTTGGCCAGCGCGGCCGCGTACTGCTTGCCGAATTCTTCGTAGGCGCTGTTTTCCTGGCCGGTCGACAAGGTCACGTGGCGCGGGGGCGTCGGGTCGACGACCACATAGGCGATGGCGCAGACGGCCACCAGCGCCAGCAGCGTGGGGCCGGCGGTGACGATCAGGTCGCGGAAGGAAAAGCGGCTGAAGCGGCTCAGCTGCAAAAATTTGGACATGGAGTGGCGCATAGGTTTCATGGCCCGTACGATGCCAACAAATGGACAACTATGCAAGCGCGGCGCGACGGCGGCGTGACGTCGAGCGACGGCGGCGTGACTTCGGAGTCAAGGCCGGGGTCAGCCCCCCGCCACAGCGCGGCGGCCGTGGCCAGCGCCACCCCGGCGCGGTCCGACCCCGATTCCGGGACCGCCGCTCAGCTACCGCAGGCGCGCAGCGCCGCCACCGCCGCCGGGCGGGCGGCGCCGACCGCCTTGGCCGCGACCACGCCATCGCCGGCCTGGCTGACGCTGTCGACCAGCAGCGGCTTGCCGGCCGCCGGCGCCGGATGCGGCGCGTTCGGTTCGATCAGCGGCATCAGGCTGGGCGCCAGCACCACCAGCAGCTGCACCGGCAGCGCGCTGGTGAAATCGTAGTTCTTCGATTCCGGCCCGCGCACATAGGCCGTCATGCTGCCGAAGAAGCGCTCGCCGATGTTGAACACGAAGGTGGCCGAGCGGTTCACATAGCGCGACTCGATCAGCCGGCCGCCGGCGGCGAAGATGTCGAAGCGCTGGTCGCCGGTGCCGGTCTTGCCGCCGACCGGTATGACGGTGCCGTCCGACTGCACGAAGGCCATGCGGGCGCGCTTGGCCGTGCCGTCCGACACCACGCCGCGGATCGCGTCGGCCACCGTGCGCGCCACTTCCGGCGCGATGACCTGCTCGCTGTTGATGACGGGCGCGCGCGTGACCATGGTGTCGTAGGGCGTGCCGGCGGCGAAGTGCAGCGAGGCGATGCGCTCGCTCGGCTTGCGCACGCCGCCGTTGACGATGATGCCCATCAGCTCGGCCAGCGCGGCCGGACGGTCGGCCGACGCCCCCAGCGTCGTCGCGTACGACGGCACCAGCGAATCGAAGGGATAGCCCATCTTCTTCCACTGCTTGTGGATTTCCATGAAGCCCTCCACCTCCAGCAGGCCGACGATGCGCTTGTCCTGCGCGTGCTTGCGGTGGGTCTTGAACAGCCACTGGTACACTTCCTGGCGCTGCTTGTCGCTGGCCGCCGTCATCTGCGACAGCGTGGCGTCCTTGTGCGCGCGCAGGTAGGCCACCATCCACAGTTCCAGCGGGTGGATGCTGGCCAGGTAGCCGCGATCGGCCAGCGACCACTGCTCGATGCCGTACTGGCCATACAGCTTCTCGACGCGTTCCGGTTCGACCTCGTTCTGCGACGGCAGATACGCTTGCAGGAAGGCGCCGAACTGCTCCAGCGTCCCTTCCGGATACAGGGTGCGGTAGATGACGGCCAGGCGCACCGGCGTCGAACGGACATTGGCCAGCAGCGTCTTTTGCTGCTCGTCCCAGTCCTTGCCCTTGTACTTGGCGTAGAAGCGGTTGAGGAATTCGCGCCCCTCCTTGTCGGCGAAGCGGGCCAGGTACTGGGCGCGGCGCGGGTCGTCGGCGTCGGCCAGCAACGAGGCCGACGAGCCCGGCGACTGGAACATGTAGAACTTGGCGACGTCGCGCATCAGGCGCACGAACACCAGATTGGTCGAGTGGCGCAGCGCCTCGGTCACGGTGAGGATTTTGCCGTTGTCGTCCTTGGAGAAATTGCCGAAGTGGTGCAGGCCGCCGCCGGTGAAGAAGCCCTCGCCCGGATTGCCCGAATACTTGCGCTCCATGGCCGCGTCCAGCATGGGCTTGAGCTCGCGGCCCCGGCCCACCGGCAGCGCCTTGAAGTATTCAATGGCCCACTGTGAAATGTGGTCTTGCGGATCGACCACGACCTGGCCCAGCTCTCCCTTGTCCATGGCACCGTACTTGGTGTGCAGCTGGTCGACGATGTCGAGGTAGGTGACCAGCGTGCGCAGCTTGGCGGTCGAGCCGAGGTCGAGCTTGGCGCCCTCGTTGATGTCGAGCGGCTGGTCGAAATTATCGGTTTGCAGGCGCAGGTAGTTCGACTCCTTGCCCTTTTCCAGCAAAGTGAAGCTGTAGACCACGCGCGAGGGGTCGCCGTTGCCCAGCATGCCCTTGCCGGTCAGGCCGGCGGCCTTGGCCATGTCGGGGTCGCGCAGGTCGCGCAGCACTTGCGTGACGGCGCGCTGGGCTTGCGCGTCCAGCGTGCTGACGACGCTCAAGTCCAAACGATCTAAATTATATAAACGATTATCGCCCAGCAGGCTGGCCAGGTGGACCCGCACCGCGTTCGAGGCCTTGCGCGTGACGAAGGTCTGGACCGGCGTCGGCGGCACGCCGGTGCCCAGGGCCGGATGCAGCTTGACGGCCAGCGCCGCGTCGCGCAGGGCCGGCGGGATCACGCCGGCCTGGGCCAGCAGGCGCAGATGGGAGTTGGCCAGCGTTTCGAGGTCGGCCTCGCCGTCGCCCAGATAATAGGTGGGGCGGCGCTGCGCGATCATCAGGCTGAGCGCCTCCTTGAAGGCCAGCGCGCTGTCGGGCTGGTCGAGCTTGCCGCCCAGCAGGCGGTTGACCTCGGCGAAATCGCGGCCGTACCACACCCACATGCCGTCGCCGACGCCGTTCACTTCGCCGTAACCGGTCTTGGCCGACAGCGGCACCGTGTTCAGGTAGTCGACGACGATCTGATGCCGCACGGCCGAGGTGTCCTCGCCCTGCTGATAGGCGCGCAGGGTGGCCGAGATCATCTGCTGCAATTTATCCTTGAGCGAGCTGGTGCGGCCTTCCGGCGAGTGGCGGTATTTTTCGATCTGCGTGGCCAGCGTGCTGCCGCCGGCCGGGCGGTGGCCGCCGCTGACGGTGCTGACGGTTTTTTCCAGGATCGCCTTGCTGAGCCGGTCCCACTCGACGGCCGGATTGCGCTTGGGATGGCGGTTGTCGAGCAGCTCGCGGTTTTCGATGAACAGCAGGCTGCTCACCAGCAGCGCCGGCACCTCGCCGAAGCGGCCGTAGACGCGCTCCGGGTAGCTGGCCGCGAACAGCGGCTCGGCGCGGCAATCGCTGATCTGCAAGCCGGTCTTGGTCTTTTCGCGGTAGGTCGCGAACACGCCCATGTCGGCCAGCTCGACCATCTTGGGCGAGAAGCGCGCCTGCGCGCTCACCGTGTAATCCTTGGCCTTGAGCTTGCCCAGATAATCGGGCAGGCTGGCGTAGCCCAGGCGCTCGTCGTAGGGGCTGTCCTTCGGGAAGCGGATGGCCGAACTCGGTCCCGGCTCGACTTTATAACTGAGCTTGCCGACCAGGCCGGAGAAGTAGCGCGCCTGCAGGTTCGACGTCTGCACCTCGTGCGCGCCCCACCAGACCAGCAGCGACAGGGCCACCAGCAGCACCATGATGAAGGCGTTGCGGGTGCGCTTGCTGGGGGTGGGCTCGGACGGCGGCGGCGCGGCCGGCTGGGCGTGCGCCAGGTGGACTTCATCCCTGGCCAGCGGCGGCACGGCGCGCAGATGGCGGCCACGGCCGTAGCCCATGGCGGCGGCGCTGGCGCGCAATTTGCGCACCGCGCGCACAACAATACGGGGCCGGCGGAAACGTCGATTGCTTAACATACCTGAACCCATGATCTTGAAACTACATCGTTGCTTGTCAAACTGACTGCCACCCGCCGAGTACGAAAGGCCCGCACGCGATACGATCTGGAGTGAGTGCCGTCGTGATCTTTACCGCCGCCCTGCCGTTCACCGCTCACCGTTCACCGCGCCGTCCAACGCATACCGGCCTGCCATCCATTCCACCACAACGGCAGCGCGGCGACGGGACACCACGCAGAAAAAATTTGCCGGGCGGCCCTTTTTCGCAAAAAAACAACGGCATTCCACCGCGCGATGGAACGCCGCCCGTGCCGCCACAGCCCATGCCGCGCCCGCTTAAAAGGCCAGATACTCTACATTCAAACGCTGAAGTTCGGCGCACATGTGGGCGTAAGCCTGGGCCGTCTGCCGCGGCTCGCCCTTGACGCCCAGCTCGATGTGGCGACGCGTGTGGGCGTCGCCCACGCTCGGCAGGCTGAACACTTTCACGCGCGGGAAGCGCGCCTCGATCGCCACCATCAGCGGCGTGATCGCCGACTCCGCCGTCTCATAAACGAGCACGGCCTGCTCGACGCGCGGCTCGCGGTTGAACAGGTCGGCGTAATGGGTGTCGAGCGCCCATTCGATCATCGGCCACGCCATCACCGGAAAACCGGGCACGAAGTAATGCCGGCGCAGCGCGAAGCCGGCGATGTTGTTGTAGGGGTTGGGGATCAGCGCCGCCCCTTCGGCGAACTCCGCCATCTTGAGGCGGTGCAGGTTTTCGGCCGACGTCAAGTCGGCTTCCTGGCCCGCTTCGCGGCCCATTTGCAGAATGCGCTGCTCGATGTTGTGTTTGCCCTGCGGGTGCAGGACCAGCGGCAGGCCCAGCGCGTCGGCCGCCGCCTGGCGCGTGTGGTCGTCCGGCGTGGCGCCGATGCCGCCGCAGCAGAACACGATGTCGTCGCCGCCGAAGGTGCGCCGGAGCGTGGCCGTGATGCGGGCCGGATCGTCGCCCAGCACTTCAGCCCAGCCCAGCTGCAAGCCGCGCGCGGCCAGCAGTTGCACCACTTTCGGAAAGTGCTGGTCGGTGCGTCGGCCCGACAGGATTTCGTCGCCGATGATGATGAGTCCGATGGTCATGGCTGGTCTCTATGTCTATATATCAGTCTGCGTCAGGAAAGCGCTGGCGTCGGCGTCGGCTTCGGATTCGGCGCGCAGCCGCGCCAGCGCCGCCAGACAATAATACTCAAACCACAAGCCGGTGAAGATAAATATCAGCACATACAGCCAGATCGAGGCCGCCGCCAGGAAGGGGAAGAACACCACCGACAGCACGGTGCCGCCCAGCCACAGCGCGCCGGGTATCGCGCCGGCCGCGCCGGAGACGACGCCGATGGCCAGCAGCGGCCAGCGGTGGCGCCGGCGCAGCTCGACACGCTCGTCGACGCTGGCGTAGGCGGCCAGCGCATCGTAGCTCATCACGCGGCAAGTCAGCCAGCCCCACAGCAGCACCTGCGCCACCAACGCCGCCGGCGGAAAGACGTACAGCTGCAGCGTCGCCAGCCAGGCCAGGGCGAAGACCGCAAAGGCGGCCAGCGCCGTGCCTACGCTGCCGAGCACGCTGCCGCCGCGCTTCTGTTCCAGCTGCCGGTAATGGCGGCGGCCGACGTGGCGCACGATGACCGGCATGGCGGCCACGCCGATGAAGATCAGCGCCGTCAATATCATCAAGGGCAGCAGCAACAGCATGGCGATCAGCGGCACGACGACGGTCTTGAACATGCCCAGGCCGAGCGAGGTCAACAGGCTGCTGCTGGCCCGGAAGGCGTCGTGCTGCACGAACTGCGCCTGTACGGCGTCGATCAGCGCTTGCAAGCCGAGATACAGCAGGCCGGCCCACAGCGCCACCGACAGCAGGAAGGGCAGCACGCTCAGCAACAGCATCTTGCCGTGCAGCTGGGACAGCACGGCGCGGCCGTAAGCATGGATCAGCGCGCCCATCAGTTCAGTTTTTTCCGTATCGTCGTCATCGTCGTCATCGTCGTCATCGTCGCTATCGCACTCGTTCTGGCCCGCGCACCGCGCGCCGCCCATTCTAAGGGCAAACCGGCCGTCAATGGCGCTTTGCCACGGCTTGCTCTACAATTCAGGATTCAGCCATCCCGTCCTCAAAGGAACATCATGACCACCATCACCACCGAATCCGGCCTGCAATATATCGACGCAGTCGTCGGCGAAGGCGAAGTCGCCAAAGCCGGCCAGAACGTCACCGTCCACTACACCGGCTGGCTGCGCAACGACGACGGCAGCAAGGGCGCGAAATTCGATTCGAGCAAGGACCGCAACGACCCCTTCGAATTCGCCCTCGGCGCCGGCATGGTCATCCGCGGCTGGGACGAAGGCGTGCAAGGCATGCAGATCGGCGGCACCCGCCAGCTGATTATCCCGTCGGAACTGGGCTACGGTTCGCGCGGCGCCGGCGGCGCGATTCCACCGAACGCGACGCTGATCTTCGACGTCGAACTGCTGGGCGTTTAAGACCATGGTCCGGGCCGCTTTGGCGTGGTGCGCGGCGGCGACGCTGCTGG
>NZ_JANXMI010000246.1 GCF_025354735.1 Rugamonas sp. | reverse complement strand
CCCCCCCGACGTTACGCCGCTGAAGGATAGGGCGCTCAGGCCAGGTCGAACACCGCCATCGATTCCACGTGCGAGGTGTGCGGGAACATGTTGACGACGCCGGCCTTGCTCAGCACATAGCCGCCGCCGTTGACGAGGATGCCGGCGTCGCGCGCCAGCGTCGACGGGCCGCACGACACGTAGACGATGCGCTTGGGCAGCAGCTCGGGATGGCTGAGCTTGAGCTCGGCCAGCGCCGTGCAGACGGCGGCGGCGCCGTCGCGCGGCGGGTCGATCAGCATGCGGTCGAATTTGCCCAGCGCGACCAGGTCTGCGGCGCTGACGTCGAACAGGTTGCGGGTCGAGAACGAGGTCTTCGCCGACAGGCCGTTGGCCTTGGCGTTGACGAGCGCGCGCTCGGTCAGCGTGGTGCTGCCTTCGATGCCGACCACCTCGCGCGCCTGCGTCGCCAGCGGCAGGGTGAAGTTGCCGAGGCCGCAGAACAGGTCGGCGACGCGGTCGTCCGGCTGCACGTCCAGCAGGCGCAGCGCCTTGCCCACCAGCACCCGGTTGATGTGGTGGTTGACCTGCGTGAAATCGACCGGCTTGAACGGCATGCGCACGCCGAACTCGGGCAGCAGGTAGTGCAGCTGGCGGTCGAGCGGGTAAAACGGCGCGGCCGTCTCCGGCCCCTTCACCTGCAACCACCACTGCACGTTGTGGACGTCGGCGAAGGCCTTCAGCTGGACTTCATCGTCGGCCGTCAACGGCGCCATGATGCGCAGCACCAGCGCGGTGACGTCCTCGCCGACGGCCAGCTCGATCTGCGGCACCTTGTCGTAGACCGACAGCGACGCCAGCAGCGCGCGCAGCGGCAACAACATGGCCGACACGTGCGGCGGCAGGATCTCGCAGCTGTCCATGTCGGCCACGTAGACCGATTTCTTTTCGTGGAAGCCGACCAGCACGCCGCCCTTTTTCGGCACGTGGCGCACCGACAGGCGCGCGCGGTAGCGGTAGCCCCACGTCGGCCCGTACATCGGGCGCATGATGTTGAGCGGGCGGACCTTGCCGATGTGCTGCAAATTATCTTCGAGCACGCGCTGCTTGATCGCGACCTGGGCCGACGGCTCCAGATGCTGCATCGAGCAGCCGCCGCAGTTGTCGAAGTGGACGCATTTCGGCTGCACGCGCATGGCCGACTCGTGGTGCAGCGCCGTCATGCGCGCCATTTCCCAGTTCTTCTTTTTCTTGAACGTGTAGAAGCTGACGCGCTCGCCCGGCAGCGCGCCTTCGACAAACACCACCTTGCCCTGGGAGCCGTCTTCATTGGTCAGATGGCCGACGCCACGGGCGTCCATGTCGAGCGATTTGATGTCGAGGATGATGTCTTCTTGCATAGCGTTCAATGTGATTGGGGACGAGTGGGCGCGGCCGCGACGGCGTCGCGGCGCCAGGGCGGGGCGCCGAGGCGGGGCATATGATATCAGATTGTCGATCGCCGCCGATGCAGGGTCGCCGGCGTGACGCCGCCGACTACAGCAGCGAATCGCGCACCACGCCGCGCGCCGCCATCGCGCGCTTGAGCTTGACCAGCGCCTCCTGCTGGATCTGGCGCACGCGCTCGCGGGTGACGCCCATTTCCTCGGCCAGCGTTTCGAGCGTGGCCGGGTCGTCGTTGTCGAGCCCGAAACGCCGCATGATGACGATGCGCTGCTTGTCCGGCAGCTTGGTCAGCCAGTCGCGCACCAGCACCGTCATTTCGTGGTGTTCGGCGCGGGCGTCGGGACTGTCTTCGCTGGCGCCGGGCAGCATGTCCATCAGCGAGGACTGGGGGTCGTTGTCGAGCGGCGCGTCGAGCGAGGTGGCGTGCTCGGACAGGGCGAGGATGTCCTGCACCTCCTCGACCGGTCGGCCGACGAGCTCGGCGATGTCTTCGGCGGTGGCGTCCTTGCCGTTGTGGTGCTGGGCTTCGAGGTGGTATTTGCCGCGCAGGATCTGGTTCAGCTCGCGCACCATGTGCACCGGCAGCCGCACGGTGCGGGCCTGGTTCATGATGGCGCGCTCGATGCTCTGGCGTATCCACCACGTGGCGTAGGTGGAAAAACGGAAACCGCGCTCGGGCTCGAACTTGTCGATGGCGCGCATCAGGCCGATGTTGCCCTCCTCTATCATGTCGAGCAGGACCACGCCGCGGTTGATGTAATGCTTGGCGATCGACACCACCAGCCGCAGATTGTGTTCGATCATGGTCTGGCGGGCGCTGAAGTCGCCGGCCTTGGCCAGCGTGGCGTAGTGGACTTCCTGCGGCGCCGTCAGCAGCGGCCGGGTGCCGATCTGGTTCAGATAATGCTGCGTGGTGTCGGTCGACAGTTCGGCCGCCAGCACTTTTTTCAGTTCGTCGACGCTGGCCAGCACGGCGCCGACCTCGGCCACCTCGCCGTCGCCATCGTCGTCGCTGTCCGCGCCATCGACGGCGAGTTCATCACCCGACTCCTCCGGAAAATCATCCGGTGCCGTCTCGTCGTCCTGCGGTGGGTGCGGCGTCTTTGACATGGGCGATCAACAATCAAAACAGCGATGATGAGCAGCGATCAACAACAACGGTGGAAGCTTACATGTATTCGCGGCGCTTATTTATGGCGCTCATTTGCAACGATTATTCACCACGGCAAGCGCGCGCCACCGCCACGGACATCGGCGGCGGCCCGCCAGCGTCAGCGCGACGGCAGGAAGCGGGACGGATCGACCGGCTTGCCCTGCTGCCGGATTTCAAAGTGCAGCTTGACGCTATCCGTGTCCGAATCGCCCATCTCGGCGATCGCCTGTCCCTTCGTCACGCTCTGCCCCTCCTTGACCAGGATGGTGCGGTTGTGCGCATACGCCGACAATAAACTATTACTGTGCTTCACAATAACGAGATTACCATAACCACGGATGCCGCTACCGGCGTACATGACTTTTCCTGCGCCGGCGGCCACGACTTGCTGGCCCATCTTGCCGGCGATGTCGACGCCCTTGTTCTTGCCCTCGTCAAAGGTGGCGACGACCTTGCCGTCGGACGGCCAGATCCAGCTCAATTTCTCCTCGTC
>NZ_JANXMI010000242.1 GCF_025354735.1 Rugamonas sp. | reverse complement strand
GTGCCGGCGCCCTCCTTGCTGGAGACGTCGACGCTGCCGCGCAGCGCCGTGATGTTGCGCTTGACCACGTCCATGCCGACCCCGCGCCCGGACAGGTTGGTGATCTTTTCGGCGGTCGAGAAGCCGGCCTCGAAGATCAGGTTGTAGATCTCGCCGTCGGTGAGCTTGCGGTCGGCGTCGACCAGGCCGCGCTCGACCGCCTTGGCCAGGATCTTTTCCTTGCGCAGGCCGCCGCCGTCGTCTGACACTTCGATGACGATGCTGCCCGACTCATGGAAGGCGTTGAGCTTGATCATGCCCTTGGCCGGCTTGCCGTTGGCCACCCGCACGTCGCCAGGCTCGATGCCGTGGTCCATGGCGTTGCGCACCAGGTGCATGAGCGGGTCGCCGATCTTCTCGACCACGGTCTTGTCGAGTTCCGCGTCCTCGCCGTCGACCACCAGGCCGATGTCCTTGCCCAGTTCGCGCGCGACGTCGTGCACCACGCGCTGGAAGCGGTTGAAGGTGGCGCCGATTTTCACCATGCGCAGTTCGAGCGCGGCGTCGCGCACTTCTTCGACCAGGCCCGAGAGCGTCGACGTGCACTCTTGCAGCTCCACGTTTTGCAGGTGCTGGCCTATCATATTGGTGCGGGCGCCGGCGATGATGAGCTCTCCCACCAGGTCGATCAGGCGGTCCAGCTTGTCGGAATCGACGCGCACCGAACGGCTCTCCTGCGCCTTTTGCTCGCTGACCTGCTTCTGCTTGGCCAGCGCCGCCTCCACCACCACCGGCGGCACGTTGCCGCTGTCGACCAGGATGCTGCCGAGCTGCTGTTGCGGCGACGGCGCCGCGTCGGCGCCGTCCTGGCCCGGGCCCGGAATCTGGCTCTGGTGCTGCTGTTGCAGCGCCAGTTCCAGTTCGCGCGCGGTGATGCTGCCGCAGCGCACCAGGATCTCGCCGAGGCGCGCCGTCTGTTCCGGCAGCGCCTTGATCAAGTCCATATACTGCGAGGTGTGGCTGTACGGCGGCAGGATGTGGATCACGCAGTCGTCGTGCACGAATTCGAACACGCCCTCGATGGCCTCCTTGGTGGCGCCGCTGTCGAAGGCGATTTCGAAGCCGAGGTAGCACAGCTCCGCATCCATCTCGTCGGCCGGCGGCAGGGCGTCGACGGTGGCGATGCCGACGATCTTGCCCAGCTTGCCGAGGTAGCGCAGGAAGGCGATCGGGTCCATCCCGTTTTGCAGCACGCCGGGACCGAAGCGCAGCGAGATGTGCCAGTGGTCCTTGTCGCCGCCGCCGCCGCCCATGCGTTCGAGGTCGGGCGCGTGGGTCGCCACCAGGTTGCCGGCGTCGCTCGCCGGCGCGGCCGCCGTGGTGGCAGTGGCGGCGCCGTGCGCGCCGCTCATGTGGCGGCGCAGCTGTTCGATCAGGGCGTCGCCGGCGGCCGTGGTGTGTTCGTTGGCCTCGGTCTGGCCGGCGGCCAGGCCGTCGGTCAGGCCGGACAAGAAGTCGCAGCACGACAGCAGCAGCACCGTCATGTCCTCGCCCAGCGCCACCTTGCCCTCGCGGACTTCGTCGAGCAGGCTTTCGACGACGTGGGTGAAGCCGACGATGTGATCGAGGCTGAACAATCCGGCCGAGCCCTTGATGGTGTGGGCGGCGCGGAAGATGGCGCCGATCGCCTCGCTCTGGTCGCCGCTATGCTCGACGTTGAGCAAAGCGTTTTCCATGTCTTCCAGCAGTTCGCGGCTTTCCGCGATGAAGGTTTGCAGCGCTTCGTCCAGATTCATTGACGCCTCCTGTGCTCAGTGGCTTGCGGCGGGGATCAGCAGGGCATCGCCGAAGAAGGCGCCCATGTCCAGCATCTCGAAGATTTCAATCACGGCGGCGCTGTGCGCCACCAGGTGCAAGCGGTGGCCGGCGGCGGTGGCGGCCTGCTTGGCCACCATCAGCACTTGCAGGCCGGCGCTATCGAGTTCGCTGATGCCGGACAGGTCCAGCTCCAGCACGGCGTTCTTGCGCACCGCTTCGAGCACTTCGGTTTTCAGGTCGGCGGCGCGGTAGATCGTCATCTCGCCATCGATGACGAAGCGGGCGACGGCGTCGCCGGTGGGTTCGGACATGGGAATGCTCCCTTGCGAAGTTCACTATGGGACTACGGGACTACGGGATCGCCGCCAACCACTTTATGGCAGCACCAGCTTCTGCACCGCGTTGAGCAGCACCTCCGGCTTGAAGGGCTTGACCACCCAGGCCTTGGCGCCGGCCTCCTTGCCTTCGATTTTCTTCGACTCCTGCGTTTCGGTGGTCAGCATGATGACCGGCGTGAAGCGGTAGTTGGGCAGCTGCTTGAACTGGCGCACGAAGGTGATGCCGTCCATATTCGGCATGTTGACGTCGCATACCACCAGATTGATTTTCTGCCCGGTGCATTTGGAGAGCGCGTCGAGTCCATCGCGACCCTCGATGACGTCGTAGCCCGCGCTCTTGAGCGCGATACCGACCACCTGCCGCAGCGAGGCCGAGTCGTCCACCACCATGATCGTTTTACCCATTTGTCGTCCCTCTTAGAAAAACGTTACCTCATCGTCCACGACGGCCGCCGCCTTTTTCGGCGCGGGCGCCGATCCGTGGTGGACCGCGTGCTCCTCCGCCATGGCATAGGTTTTTTGCAGTTCGTGCAGCAGCACGTCGGCGTCGAGCGCGGTCAGCTGCTGCTGCGTGTCGTAGCGCTCGCGGTTATCGCGCAGCACCGACGGCAGCAGCTCGATGTTGTCGCGCACGTGGGCCATCACCTGGCTGACGCGGTCCTGGAATTGCAGGTGCACCAGCGCCTCGCACACTTCGCCCTGGATCGCCACGCTCTCCTGCTTGAGCAGGTCGGACGAATGCACGAGCGCGTCGGTGATGCCGCGGAAGTCGCTCAGCACCGATTCGATCATGGCCTCGGCCGACTGCATGGACTGGTTTTCCTGTTCGTCCGAGGCGCCGGCGGCCTGGCAGGCGCCGACGATGGCGCTGCTGATCTGGCCCACGCGTTCGGCGATATTGCGGCCGGTTTCGGCCGAGCGGCTCGACAGGTTGCGCACTTCCTGCGCGACGACGGCGAAGCCGCGTCCGGCCGGCCCGGCGCGCGCCGCTTCGATGGCGGCGTTAAGCGCCAGCAGATTGGTTTGGGCGGCGATGCTGGCCACGCCCTCGGCCATGTCGCGCAGCTCGCGGGTGAAGCTTTCGAGCTGGCGGATTTGCTTGAGCATGCCCTGCTTGGCGGCCAGCGCCGATTTCATCGACGCCACCACGGAACCGAGCTGCCGCTCGCTGCTGGAAAACACGGTCACCATCGAACTGCCGCCGCCGGTCTGCTCCATGCTCGACACCTGGACGGCGCGATCGAGCTTGTCGACGATGCCGGAAAAGCGGCCGGCCAGTTCGGCCACCGCCTCTTCCATCTGGCTGCGCGACGATTCGATGTGGCGGCTCCAGACCGGCATCACCTGCTCGCTGAACTGCTCGCGCGCGGCCAGATACTGTTCTATCATTTCATGCTGAGAATTGTCGGCCGCGCCGCCGCGCAGCGCCAGCGCGACGCCGGCGGCCAGCAGCACAATGGCCCACAGAATCGGCAGCCAATGCAGGCCGCCGGCGACCAGCGTGCCGGCCGCGCCGGCCACGGCCAGGGCCAGCGCGCACGCCATGTCGAGATTCGGACTGAAGAGATTTTTCACCGGACGCCATCCCATAAAAACCCACCCGGCCGCGTAGCTGCCGTAGTGAAACTCTATCGTAAATTGACGAATTGCCGCGACCGCGGCTCAAATAAAAAACGCTGCAACCACAATCCGGCGTGTGGTCGATTGTATATCGAGATTTGCATCGTGCCGCTATAAATTACTTCCGCGAAGAAATAATCGCGGCGGCGATCGCAGCCACCGCCGCGCGCCTTACTTTATGGACAATCTTTCAACGCCGATGCCCGTGGCGGGGCCACACCTAGCTTCACGTACAATATGCAACACCCTGAACCAGCGGCGCCGCCGCCCTCCTCGCATGACTAACAAACTGAGCGACATGAAAGCCAGGGCCATGGCCGGCCAGCTGCTGCGCTTCGGCATCACCGGCGTGGTCGGTCTGGCGGCCGACGTCGCCGTGCTGTACGCGGCGCTGGCGCTGGGCGCCGGCCCGTACGCGGGGCGTTTGCTGTCGTTCCTGGCGGCCGTCTGCGTCACCTGGCGCATCAACCGCCGCTACACCTTCACGCCGTCCGGTTCGCAATGGACCGAATGGTGGCGCTACCTGGCCGCCATGACGGGCGGCGCCGTCCTGAACCTGGGCGCCTACACGCTGACGCTGGCGCTGCTGCCGCCGGCGCCCTGGTTGCCCGCGCTGGGCGTGGCGGTGGGCTCGCTGTCGGGCATGCTGCTCAATTTTATCGGCGCCAAATGGTTTGTCTTTAAATCCTGACACCGGCGTCAAGACAGTGCCAACGGTTCTTCACGGATGAGCGGAACCGCGCGCGCATCGCATGGAGCAGGAGGTCGGTGTCGACCTTCAGGCTCCCTGTGGATTTCATTCTATTTCCCCTTCTATTTTGTTCTGCTTTCTTCTATTTATACCGGCAAATTCAGACGCGGTTCAAAATAGAAGAAAGCAGAAAAAAGCAGAAGAAAATAGAAGGCAAAATAGAGGGTTTTCCACACGCGCGCTCAGGGCCGCACCCACCACCTCCGGCGCCATGCCGCGCGCCGCGTCCCTCCGCTCCGTGAAGAAGCAAATAAAAACGGCGCCCTCGCAGGCGCCGTCGGAGCGTGGCTCGAAGGAGCCGGCGCCGGATTACTTTTTCATGCCGGTGATCTTGTTGTTTTCGTCGACGAAAACGATTTTCGGCTTGTAGTCGGCGATCTGGGTTTCCGTCATCGACGCGTAGGTGCAGATGATGAGCAGGTCGCCCAGGTGGGCGCGGCGGGCGGCGGCGCCATTGAGCGAAATTTCGCCGCTGCCGCGCAGGCCGGGAATCGCGTAGGTCGAAAAGCGCTCGCCGTTGTTGACGTTGTACAGTTCGATTTTTTCATTGACCCAAATATCGGCCGCTTCCAGCAAATCCTGGTCGATACCGCAGGAACCTTCATAGTTCAGGTCCGCTTGGGTGACCGTGACGCGGTGCAGCTTGGCGCGCAGCATAACTCGTTGCATAGACATCGTTGTTGATCCTTCAATTAGTGGTGATTCCCGGCGGAACGCCGGGCGCGCCGGCACAGCGCCCTGCCGTCCCGCTGGACCGGCGGGAAGCCCGGTCCTCGATTCGCGGGCGACATCGTACCACTAAGTGCGCAGCAACTGAACGCGGACAGCCCGGCACGCCGCTCGCGCGGCGCCCGGGCTGCCGCCGGCTTAGCTAAAAACGCTAGCTTGCCGGACGCTACTCAGTGTCTCTCGGTGTCTATTTGTTGGTCGGATCGTTGGTGCTGCCGTTGGCCGTGCCGGCGTTGGTCTGGCCGTTGGTGTTCGGCGCCGACTTCATTTTGCTCTGCTCCGAAGGGCTGGTGCAGTCGGGATTGCCGCCCACGGCGCCGTCGGCGTTGCCGCTGTTGGAGGCGCCGCTCTTGTTGCCGGTGCCGCCGGCGCAACCGCGCGTGCCGGACGAGCCGCTCGATTTACTGCGCATGGCCTTGCTCTTCTTCGGCATGACCGCCTTGTTCTGCGTTGCCGCCGCGCCCTGATCGTTGTCGATGGTGCCGGTGCCGACCGGTGGATTGGGTGTGGTGTCCGACTGGGTTTGCGCGCCGGCGCCGATGCTGAAGCACAGGACCGCAGCCGCGGCCGCTACTTTGGCAAATGAGGTTTTCATGTCAGCTCCTTGGTTTTATCGTTAAGAGCAGACATTTTTTCACACCTCAGGCGGCCGCATGTAGGACATCCCGCCGTCTGCGAGTCGGACGGCGGGTGCCCATACATGGACGCGCGAGCAGGCTGTGAGCTCGGGCAGCGCCGACCTTATTTTTTGGCGAACTGCTTGTCGACCGACGCCTGCGTCTCCGGATGATAGTGCGGGCGCGCCGTGGCGTAGACCGCCTTGGCCCAGGCGCGGTCATCGGGCGTCTTCAGCAGCGCGGTGTACAGCGGCACGACGAACTTCTGGCGGCCCACGCTGAGCAGGAATTTTTCCAGCGGCCCGCGCACGTTGTAGCCGGCCTTGATGGAGCTGAGGAAGAAGCGGTAGGCGATTTCGTCGTTGCCGCTTTTACCCAGCGCGTAGGCCGCATCCAGATCCTTCATCTGCGCGGCCGTGGCCTTGCCGTCGATGTCGTTCAGGAAGTGCATCCACTCCAGCGCGATCCAGTTCTTGGGATCTAAATCCTTGGTGGGCAGCTCGCCCTTGAGCCAGGCGGTGCGCGCGATGTCGATGGCGGCCAGGCGCGGCGACGCCACGTGTTTGGCGGCGGCCGGAATGCCGGCGCCGTAGACCCACTCGTTCACTTCCGCGTCGCTCATGATGTCAGGATGGGCGTCGAGCAGATTCTTGTGCAGGTAGACCAGGAATTCGTCGGTGGTGGCCGACTGGAAGGCGTGCTGGTCGAACCAGCCGCGCAGGAAGGGGTCGAAGACGTCGCGGCCGGCGCGCTGCTCCAGCGTGCGCAGGAACCACGCGCCCTTGGGATAAACCAGGCCACCGTCGGTGTAGGTGGCGGGGTCGACGTCGGCGTCGCGCGTGATGAGCGCCTGCTTGGCCGGCGCGATTTCCGGCAGCGACGCCATCGCCTCCTCCTGCTCCACTTGCAGGTTGATGTCGGCCACTTCGGCGCCGTACAGTTTTTCGACCACGCGCGTGGTGACGTAGGTGGTGAAGCCTTCGTTGAGCCAGAAGTGCTTCCACGAGGCGTTGGTCACCAGGTTGCCGGACCAGGAGTGGGCCAGTTCATGGGCGATCAGGTCGACCAGGCTGCGGTCGCCGGCGATCATGGTCGGCGTGACGAAGGTCAGGCGCGGATTTTCCATGCCGCCTATGGGGAAGGACGGCGGCAGCACGATCATGTCGTAACGCCCCCACCGGTACGGGCCGTACAGCGCCTCGGCGGCGCTGACCATTTTTTCGGTGTCGGCCATCTCGTAGGCGGCCGCCTCGATGCGCGCCGGTTCGGCGTAGACGGCGGTGCGCGGACCGAGGTTGCGCACGTCGATCTCGCCGATGGCGATGGCCAGCAGATAGGAGGGTATCGGCTGCGGCATGGTGAATTTCCAGCCGCCGGCGCCGGTCGCCTTCTGGTCGTTTTCCGCGCTCATGACGACGCGCAGGCCGGCCGGCGCGTCGATGCGGGCGCTGTAGGTGAAGCGCACGGCCGGCGTGTCCTGCACCGGCGCCCACGAGCGCGCGTTGATTTCCTCGGACTGGCTGAACATGAAGGGACGCTTGCCGGACATGGTCTGCTGCGGCGACATCCACTGCAAGGCGGTGGCGGTGGGCGCGGTGTGGTAGTAGATGCGGACCTTGTTCGGCTGGCCGTTCGGCTGGCCGCCATTGCCCGGCAGCGCGATGCGCAGCGCCTGGCCCCTGGCGGGATCGAGCTTGTCGAGCAGGTAGGAGGCCGGCGCCCATGTGCCGTCGGCGTTCAAGACCTGCACCTTGGCGATGCTCAGGTCGCGCGTGTCGAGCACCAGCGCGCGGGCCGATTTATCGATCCAGTTCAGCGTCAGTTCGGCGTAGCCGGTCAGGGTCTTGTGGCTGAAATCGGCCTTCAGGTCCAGGTGCAGGTCGGCGGTGCGGACCTGGTCGTAGCGGGCGTAGCTGAGCGGATCGGCATGGGCGGCGGCGGCCGCGCACACCATCGCGCCGGCCAGCAGGCGCAGTGGTTTCAAAGTAGGCATAGGTTCTCTGCAAGGGGGACGGAAGCCCGCCGGAACGGGCGCGGTGCAGGATAGCACATGGCTTTGCCGATGTTTTAGCATTGCGGCGAATTTTGAAAAACCGACAGGCGTGACGCCGGATCAGCCGCGCGTAACCAGGGGGCAGACTGCGGGCCAAGGCGGCGCCGCGTTAACGTTAATCGGGGTCAGACCACGGTTTCGAGAGATGCATTCGAAAC
>NZ_JANXMI010000233.1 GCF_025354735.1 Rugamonas sp. | reverse complement strand
GGCGCTGAACACGACCAGTCAAAACATCGCCAACTCGCAGACCGACGGCTATACGCGCCAGGGCACGCTGTTGTCGGCCGTGGGGCCGGCGGCCGGCGGCGGCGACGCCGGCAATGGCGTGACGGTGACGTCGCTGATACGCTTTTCCGACGACTACAAGAATCAGCAGCTGTGGCGCTCCAATTCCGACCTCGGCGCCCGCACCCAGACCCAGCCTTATCTGACACAGATGGAACAGGTGCTGGGCGACGACAAATCCGGCATCAGCGCCGGCGTCGACCAGTTCTTCGCGGCGCTCAACGCGGCCGGCGTGGACCCCACCTCGACCCCGCTGCGCCAGCAAGTCATCACGGCGGCCAACGCCATGTCGCAGCACTTCAACAGCGTCTACAACGTCACCACCACCCAGGTGCTGTCGGTCAACCAGCAGCGCAGCGCGGCGATACCGCAGATTAACCAGATCACGGCCTCGGTGGCCGCGCTCAACCAGCAAATCGTCGCCGCCAACGCCACCGGCAGCAACAGCTCGGCCCTGGTCGACCAGCGCGACGGCCAAATCGACAAGCTCGCCTCGCTGGTCGGCATCGAAGTGACCAACCAGAACGACGGCAGCCGCTCGGTGTCGCTGACGGCCGGCCAGCCTCTGGTCGACGGCAACCTGGCCGCCACGATGACGCTCAACAACACCGTCGGCGGCTCGCCGACGCTGCACCTGACCTTCGGCAAGTCCGGCTTCCAGGTCGACGATACCCAGGTCGGCGGCCAGCTCGGCGGCCTGAGCAACTATCTGAAAGGCACGCTGCTGCCGCTGCAACAATCGATCTCCGACCTGGCCGGCCAGTTGTCGGCCAAGGTCAACACGCAGTTCGCGGCCGGCTTCGACTCCGCCGGCAATCCCGGCCAGGCCTTGCTGCAATTTAATCCCGCCAGCGCCAGCGGCCTGCTGCAAGTGGTGCCCGGCCTGACGTCGTCCCAGCTGGCCTTCTCGGGCGACGGCACGCCCGGCGACACCACCAATCTGCAAGCGCTGATCGGCATCGACAAGCAAAACGTCACGCTGACGTCGATAGGCACGGTGCTGATCGGCGACGCCGACACCCAGCTGGTCGGCAAGCTCGGCATCGACAGCCAGCAAAACCACGCCCTGCTCGGCACCGCCACCACCATACGCCAGCAGGCCGAGGACGACTGGAAGTCGACCAGCGGCGTCAATTCGGACGAGGAGGCGATCAATCTGGTCGCCTATCAGAATATGTACCAGGCCAATATGAAGGTGATCGCCGTCGCCAACACCCTGTTCGACGCCACCCTGCAAATGTTCGGATAATTAAGGAAGCACCATGCGTATCGCCAGCAGCCAATTCGAAGCGACCATGAACCGTGGTCTGGAGTTCAACCAGGAGAATATCTCCAAGTTGACCGAGCAGCTCGCCGACGGCAATAAAATCCAGGTGCCGTCGGACGACCCGATCACGGCCGTGCGCCTGTCGCGCCTGACCCGCGAAGACGACACCTTGAACCAGTACCGCGCCAATATCGGCGCCGTCAAGATCCGCCTGAGCAACAACGAAACCTATCTGACCGGCGTCGTCAACGACGTCACGCAAGCCCACGACCAGCTGGTCTGGGCCTCGGACGGCGGCAACTCGTCATCCGACCTCAATTCCATGGTGCAGACCTTGCAGTCCCTGCGCGACAGCATCTATTACTCGTCGAACACCAAGGACGCGGAAGGCCATTACCTGTTTTCCGGCAACCAGACCGGCACGCCCTCGCTCAGCTTCAACGCCGGCGCGGCGGCCGGTTCGCGCTACAGTTACAGCGGCGACCAGGGCGAGCAGAAAGTGGTGGTCGGCAACGGCATCACCCAGACCGCCAACGTCAACGTACAGGGCCTGGACACTTATCTGAACCAGCTCGACGCCGCCATCGACCAGTTGCAAACGCCCGGCATCAACGGCACCGACCCGGCGTTGCGGGCCGTGCTGAAAACGGCGTTGGATGGCAGCGACGCGGCGCTGAGCCTGGTGTCCGGCAAGATCGCCGACCTGGGTGGCGCGCAAAACATCCTCAGCACGCTGGACACCAACCACGCCAACGTCAGCCTGTCGAACGAAACGGCGATGACCGACATCGGCCAGCTCGACTACGGGGTGGCGTCGACCCAGCTCAACGGTTACAGTACCGCACTACAAGCGTCGTACAAGGCCTACGCCAAGATCAGTTCCTTGTCGCTTTTCAACATTTTATGATGATCGTTGCGTAACAGCATATGCAAATCGCTCAAGCCACCAATCCCATCGGCATTGTTCCTGGCAATGCCAGCAATGCCGCCGCGGTCGATGGGACCGCGCTGGGATTGTCTGGCGAAAACGCCGCGACCAAGACGCCGGTGACGCCGACGCCGACCGCGTCGGCCCCGCTGCAACGCGGCCTGAGCAATTGGGACGCGCCCCTGCAGGGCGACATCGCCAGCGCCCAGCAAGCGCTCGATTTCCTCGAACAGAGCGCCTCCCAGCTGCGCAGCCTGAAGGCCGAGCTGAGCGCCAAGATCGCCACGCTGCAACAGCGCGCCGGCACCGTCGAGGCGCGTATCCGCCAGTTCAGCTCGACGTGGAAGCAGCGCCAGCAGTCGTCCGGCGGCACCCTCGATTCCAATCTGCATTTCAGCCGCGCGCCGGCGCGCCAGCGCTTCACTGTGCGCGGCATGACGCTGAGCAACCTGCGCGCCGGCGGCCGCGAAACGCTGAGCATGTCGGTCGGCGGCAGCGCCCAGGGCTTGCGTTCGGTCACCCTGCAATCGGGCATGAGCGACGGCGACATCGTGCAAGCCTTCAACACGGCGCTGGCGCCGTCCGACATCACCGTGGCGGCCGACGACGACGGCACGCTGGAGTTTTCCACGCCCGAATCGAGCTGGAACACGGTGCGCGACAGCCTCGCCGTGCAGGGCGGCGGCATCCGTTTCCCGGCCGGCCAGCTCAGCCGGGTCAAGGCCGACGCCACCGCGCCGGCCATCGATCCCGACAGCTGGCAAACGTCGGACACGGATGGGCTGCGCCAGACGCTGCAACAGGTGATCCAGGCGCTGGCCCAAGTCGAGCAGGCGCAATCGCAGGTCAGCGACGCGCTCAGCGCCGCCAGCAGCCGCGTCGACAGCAGCCAGTCGGTGGCCGCCACGCCCGTCAGCATGACGCAGGTGGCGCAGAGTTTCGTGTCCAGCACGGGACAGCCGGGCTACCAGTCGCTGCTGTCGGTCAGTTCGGCGCTGGTGGGCATCAGCCGTGAACGCGTGGTGTCGCTGCTGTCGCTGGCCTGAAGTGGGTGGCGGCGCCGGCCTCAATTGGGGCCGGTGGCCGCCGTCACACCGCCGCCGGATACGCCCACCTTCAGCCAGATTCAGCCAGATTCAGCCGCGCATCGCCCTACCCTATGTCTGCGCCCAGCCCAGCGGTCCCTTGCGGGCCAGCACGGCCAGCTGCTTCGCCGGCATGGCCCGCGCAAACACAAAACCCTGCGCGTAGTCGCAGCCGGCGTGCGCCAGCAGGGCCGCCTGCGCCGCCGTCTCGACGCCCTCCGCCACCACTTTCAGCCCCAGCTTGTGCGCCATCACGATGATGGCTTCGCACAGCGCCAGGTCGCCGGAGTCGCTACTGAGCTCGTGGACGAAGCTGCGGTCCAGCTTCAGGAAATCGATGTCGAAATGCTTCAAATGGGCCAGCGAGGAATAACCGGTGCCGAAATCGTCCAGCGCCACCTGCAAGCCCATGGCCCGCAGATCGCGCAGCCGCTGGCTGACGTGGCTGGCCGTGTCGAGCAGCACGCCTTCGGTGATTTCGATCACCAGACTGCTTTCCGGCAAATCGAGCGCCGCCACATGGTCGACCCAGCCCTGGCACTGCGCCGCGTCGCCGCGAAATTGCACCGGCGACTGGTTGACGCTGATCTGGAACGCCGGATGCAGCTCGGCCTGCCACTGTTTCACTTGCCGCGCCGCCTGGCGGAACACCCAGTCGCCGATTTCTATCATCAGGCCGCTGGACTCGGCGAAGGGCATGAAGTCGACCGGCGCCAGCAGGCCGCGCTCCGGGTGCCGCCAGCGCAGCAGCGCCTCGGCCCGCTCGATGGCGCCGCTGCGCAGGTTGACGATGGGCTGGTAGTACAGCTCGAACTGCTGCTGCGCCAGCGCCTGCCGCAAGTCCAGCGCCGCCTGCAAGCGCGCCTGCGCCGCCAGTTGCAGATCGGCCGTGAAATAGCTGTAGCGGTTGCGCCCGCCATGCTTGGCCGCGTACATGGCCTGGTCGGCGCAGCGCAGCAGCTGCTCAGCCTCGACCGCGTCCGACGGATACAGCGCGATGCCGACGCTGGCCGACACGCAGGCGCTGTCGTTTTCCAGCAAGAATGGCCGGTTCAGCCCGGCGATCACGTTTTGCGCGATGCGCTCGACGCTGGAAACGTGGTCCAGGCCCGACAGGATGATGGTGAATTCGTCGCCGCCCAGCCGCGCCAGCGTGTCCGAGGCCCGCACGCAGGCGCCGATGCGGTGCGCCGTCTCGACCAGCAGCGCGTCGCCCTGGGCGTGGCCGAGCGTGTCGTTGACTTGTTTGAAGCCGTCGAGGTCGATGAACAGCAGCGCCAGGAACAAGCCCTCGCGCTGGGCCTTCTTCATTTCCTGGCGCAGCCGGTCCTGGAACATGTGGCGGTTCGGCAGCGCCGTCAGGGCGTCGAAATTGGCCTGGTGCCAGATCTGCTCGGCCGACTCCTTGCGCGCCGTGATGTCGCTCACCAGCGCCAGCGCGCCCATGTAACAGCCTTCGGCGTCGAAGATGGGATTGGTGGCCAGCGTGGCCCACAGCGCGCTGCCGTCCTTGCGCAGGAATTTGAATTCATGGCGCTCGGCGATGCCCTGCTGGCGCCGCGCGATATTGCGCTCGAGGATGGCGCGGCCCTCGTCGTCCATGAAGGCCGGCAGCGGCTGCTCCAGCATTTCTTCGATGGTGTAGCCCAGCATCTGCGCCATCTTGGGATTGACGAAGCTGGTGCGCGCGCCGGCGTCGATTTCCCAGATGCCCTCCTCGGCGTTGTGGACGATGCGGCGGAAACGTTCCTCGCTGCGTTCGAGCGCGGCCAGCTTGCCCTCGGCCAGTTCGAGCACCACGCGGAAGGCCTGGCCGCTGCCGTCGGCGCTGGCGCGCAAGGTCGCCGGATAACCGGGGTCGTGTGGCGAGCGCACCATCTGCAAGTCGCAGCGCTGCGGCGCGTCGTTGTTGAGCGCGTCGCGCACGAAGCGGTCGAAGTCGTCGACGAAGCGCGCGCTGACATAGTTGCGGAACTGGGCCCGGCCGGGATTGTCGCGCTTCAGGCCCAGCAGGTCGGCGCCGACCACGTTCATCTGCAACACCGTGGTGTCGAAGCCGAGCACGAAATAGCCGACCGGCGCCAGTAGATAGATATCGTTGAAATACGCCTGTTCGCGCGCGCGCAGCAGGCGCTCGGGGGACAGCGCCACGTCTTCCGCGCTGAGCTGCGAGGCCGCGCCACCGGGGATGCCGCCCATCGCGGCCAGCATCGCCTGCCCCGGCGTCAAGCCCGTCAGATGGCTCACGCCGGGCACCAGCGGCACGCGGCTGCGGTGGGCCGCCTCGACGGCTGGCGCTTGCGGTTCGTTTTCCATACCCCCCCCTTTCGCGCCGTTCAGCGCGCTGGCCAAGCTGTGCCATATAGGCAACAACTAGTGGCCGCTTAAGACTAGCATTGATGCCGGGCGCTGTCGAGCGCCGGCTGCGTCCGGGGGAAAGAGAGCGGCGGCGGCGTTGCGGCGGGCGCACTCAGCCGCGCACTCAGCCGCGATTTCAGCCGAGGTTGCAGCCGAGGTTGCAGCCGCGATTCAGCCCCGGTTCAAACGCCGCTCGGCGCGCCGCTGCACGGCCTCGAAGGCCAGGCTCATCATCCAGTAGATGGCGGCGGCGGCCAGGTACAGCGGCAGCGGCCGGAAGGTGGTGGCGATCACTTCCTTGGTCGACAGCATCAGCTCGGTCAGCGTGATGACCGACACCAGCGAGGTATCCTTGATGAGGCTGATGAGCGTGTTGCTCATCGATGGCACGGCGATCCGCAGCGCCTGCGGCAGCACCACGTGGTACAGCGTGCGCCAGTAACCGAGTCCCAGGCTGTAGCTGGCGGCCCACTGGCCACGGCTGACGGCGCCGATCGCGCCGCGCAGGCTTTCCGACAGATAGGCGCCGGCGTTCAGGCTCAGCGCCAGTATCCCGGCCGTGACGGGCGCGAATTCGACGCCGATGGTCGGCAAGCCGTAATAGATGACGAACATCTGCACCAGCAGCGGCGTGCCGCGCATCAGGCTGACGTACAGCGTGGCCGGCCAGCGCAGCGCGCGCCACGGCACGATGCGCAGTATCGCGGTCGGAAAGCCCAGCAACAATCCGCCGGCCATCGCCGCCAGCGCGAACATCAGCGTATAGCCGGCGCCGCGCAACATGACCGGCGCCGCTTCCCGCAACAGCTCAAACAAGTCCATCGCTTACGGCGCCACGCTGGCGTCGGTGCCGAACCACTTCAGCGACACCGCTTTCAGGCTGCCGTCGGCGCGGATGGCGTCGATGGCCTGGTTGAGCGCGGCCTTGAATTGCGGATTGCCCTTCTGGAAAGGGATGGCCATGTGTTCGACCTGGCCGACGTGGGCGCCGGCCTTGATGGGCAGCGTGGAATTTTTCAGCAGATAGGCCGCCATCAGGCTGTCGTTGAGCGCCGCGTCGATGCGGCCGATGGCCAGGTCGGACAGGGTGTCGGGCGCGGCCGCATAGGATTTGACGTCGATGCCGGCCACGGCCTTGGCCTGCTGCTCGTACAAGCTGCCCTGGCCGACGCCGAGGCGCTTGCCTTTCAAGTCGGCCAGCGCCGCGTAGCTGGCGGTGGAATCCTTGCGCACCAGCAGCTGCGGCACCGAATAGATATACGGCTGGGAAAAGTCGAAGGCTTGTTCGCGCTTGGGATTGACGCCGACCTGGGCCACGATGACATCGTATTTATTGCCCGACAGCCCGGCCAGGATGCCCGACCATTCGCTGGCGATGAATTCCGCCTTCAAGCCCATGCGGGCCGCCAGCAGACGCGCGACGTCGACGTCGTAGCCGGTCAGCTGGCCGCTCTTGTCCTTGAAGTTGAACGGCGGATACGTGCCCTCGGTGGCGATCTTCAGCGTGCCGCGCGCCTTGACGGTGTCGAGCAAGTCGGCCGCGCCGGCGATCGACGCGGTGCCGGCCAGCAGCGCCAGCAAGGACGCGGCCGCCAACTGGCGGCCCCAATTAAAACGATCTGCGATGCGCGCTGTCGGCATGGGTTTCCTGTTCATTCAAAAAAATCGCGCAAAAAAATCGCGCTGGCGATACAGCGCGTTCAACCATGCGTCCCACCATCAGCGCGGCAGCGGCTGCTTGCGGTGGCGCGCGCCGAAATGGTGGCCGACCACCAGGATGGAACTGGCGATCAAACTGCTCAAGCCCATCATCAGCTCGATCAGCTTGTCATCCGGCATGATCCACACCGACGCCTTCGGCCGCTCGATGCCGGCCACGGCCATGATCAGCGGCGCGATCCAGTCCGCGTCCGGCGTCACATCGAGCACCAGATAGCCATCCTGCGTCGTCTGCAAGAACACATCGCCGCCCTCGGCCAGCGTAAAACAGACGCCGTAGCCGCTCTCGTTGCGGCCGATATTATCCTGCATGCTGCGATTATGTTCCTCTATCCACAGCTCGACGTCGGCCGCCGTCTCCAGGCCGCTCCACGGCACCGGCTTGAAGCGCGGCGCCGCCTTCTCTTCACTATCCTGCATAATCACTTTCTCCACGAATCCGGCGCCAGTTTACTCGATGTTTGACGACTGGCTCCTGGGCGCGGAGAAAAAGCGCCGCCGCTGGCCGGCGCTCAGCCCTTCCAGGTGCGTTTGAGGCCGGTGTCCGTGTGGATCCAGCCGCCGCGCGGGCCTTCGCGATAATAAAAGCCGACGCCGCCCTGGCGGAAGCTGCGCACCAGCCCGCCCAGCACCTCGGAATTGAGGTTGGCGATGCGGATGTCGGCGGCGCGCCCCTCGATGTGCAGCGACTGCCGCGCCGCCGGCACGCCGGCCTCGCGCAGCTTCTGGTTCGACGACGGCGTGCGGTAGCCGGACAGGATTTCCAGCGGATGGTCGATGCCGTAGCGGGCCACGAAGGCTTGCGTGCCCCACAGCGTCTCGAACAGTTTGGGATCGATGGGAATGGTGGCCTTGCCGTTGACGTCGCGCATCAGGTGGCACAACTCCTGATAGGCCGAGTCGATCACCTCGCCATCCTTCCAGTACAGGATTTTGGCGCGCTCGCCGCTGGCCGGCCGGATCACGTCCAGCGTGCGCGGCTTGAGCCAGAATTCCAGATCCAGCGCCTGGGCATCGAAGATGTCGGGCGGCGGTTCCAGTTCGGTGGCCGAGGCCGCCGCCGGGGCCGGCGCGCGCGCCACGGACGGTGGCGGCGCGTTGGGGTGGAGGATGGCCGCGTGGGCCGGTTTCGCCGCCGCCACATCGGCGCCGCGCGATGCGCAACCTATCATCGGCGCCCCCAGCAAACCCACTGCCGACCAACCCAAACCCTGTTGTAAAAACTCTCTGCGCGACGCCATAGCTAATCCATTGAAACAATATGGTTACTATAGTCGATAGCGGAGGGAAATGAAAAACCGCAGAAACGAAATCGTGAAATATTTTCCCGCGCGCCGGCCGCGCATCAGCCGATACCGCGGCCGCGTTGCCGGCGCATCAGCCATACAGCGCCGGCGGCGCCAGCTCGGGACGGTCCGGCGCCAGCAAGACCGCGTGGGGCTGGTCGAGCAGATGGCCCTGAGCCAGCAACGCCACGCCCGCCTCTCCGGCGATGGCGCGCAAGGCCGTCAGCGTCGCCGCGCTGTCCAAGCGTTTGAACACCACGCGCACGCCTTCGCCGGCGCAGCGCCGCAGCAGCGTCACGGCGTGCGCGGCGTGCGCGGCGTGCGCGGCGGCATCGGCCGCATCGGCGGTGACGGACGGAAAATGGCGCGCGTCGAGCTTGACGACCGCCGGCCGCACCCGGTCCAGCAGCGCCAGCGCCTCGCCCGGTCCGGCGGCATTGATGGCGTAGCGAAATCCGTTGCGGCGGTAATTGTCGGCGACATAGTTGAGCAGCCAGCCCTGCTGCGCCGTCACCTGCGGCAGTTGCAGCACGATGCGCGCTGTCGGCAGCGCCAGCGCGTCGAGGATGCGCTGGAAGGCGTGGCCGTGGTTGCCGCCGACCGCGCTCAGCAGCCGCGCATGCACGCTCAGGTACAGATCGGCCCCATCGTCGGCCGCGTGCTGGCGGAAGAAATTAATCGCGTGCAGCATACGGCACAGGCGGTCCAGCTCTATCGATTCGTCGTCGCTGGCCGCGTGGTCGAGCAGCCGCCACAGCGACAGGCCCTGATCGGCCGCCGCCACGCCGCGCGCCAGCCCTTCATAGGCCAGCACGCGGCCGTCGTCGAGGCGGCGCACCGGCTGGAAGGCGCTGCTCATCGTGCTGTTGAAAAAGCGTCCCTGCGCCTTGCCGTCGGCGTCCAGCCAGATGCTGGTGGCGGCGCGGCCGGCGTCGGACAGCCGCGCCAGATAATTTTGCAAGACCGGAAATGACATACAACTCCTCCATCGGACGCGCGGCGGCGCAAAGACCCCAGCGTAAGCCGGCCCGCCACGCGCGGGAAGGAATCGTTTCGCGCATGCGTAGATGGACTCCGCATAAGGCCCGGTTCAGCCCGGGAAACCTTATATAGAAACAAACATATTGCGCGCAGGCGGCCGAATCGGCTACCATGCATCTCTTGACCTGCCACAACCTTCACAGCTTCAACATTGCCGACCTCCATGCCGATCACGATCGCAATCATTGAAGACAATCTGGAATTTCTGCGTCGCTACAGCGACATCATCAGCGCCTCGCCCGACGTCGAACTGCTGGGCAGCGCGACCACCGGCCGCGACGGCCTGGCCCTGGTCGACCGCTGCCGCGCCGACGTCTACCTGATCGACCTAGGCCTGCCCGATTTGAATGGCGTGGAAGTGATCCGTCATGCCGTGCGCAGCCATCCCGACTGCGACGTCGTCGTCGTCACCGTCTTCGCCGACGACGCCCACATCATGGCCAGCATCGAAGCCGGCGCCACCGGCTATTTATTGAAAGACACCTCGCTGGCCGAACTGGTGGCCTGCATCCGCACGCTGCGCGACGGCGGCGCGCCCGTCAGCCCCGTGATCGCACGCAAAATCCTGCAACGCTTCCACATCAGCAAGACGGTCCAGCCGGTGCCGCCGTCGCTGCTGACCGAGCGCGAAATCGAAGTGCTGCGCACGCTGGCCAAGGGCCTGAGCTTCAACGAGATCGGCGAGCTGTATGCGATCTCGCCGCACACGGTGGCGCGCCACGTCAAAAACATCTACAAGAAACTGGCCGTCCACTCGCGCGGCGAAGCCGTCTACGAAGCGACCGCCCTGGGCCTGCTCTGATGGCGCCGGGCCGCTCGGCCTTGCTGCGCACGGTGATCGGCGGCGTCGTGCTGCTCAATCTGCTGATCGCGGCGCTGCTGGCCCTGGTGCTGCAACAAAGCCACGGCCAATATCAACGCCACGCCGTGGTTACGGCGCAAAACCTGTCCATCGTACTCAAGGAAAATATCTCGGCCACGGTGCGCGAGATCGACGTCGCCCTGCGCACCGCCAGCGAAGACATCGAGCCGCTGCTGGCGCCGGCGCCGGGGCATGGCGGCGCCATCGATGCGCTGCTGGCGCAGATGCGCCAGCGCCAGCCGGAACTACTCGCGCTGCGCCTGTACGACGCCGGCGGCCGGCTCAGCCACGGCACGCCGCTGGCCAGCGGAGAAACCGCCGCCACCGGCCTCGATTACTTCCAGGCCCTGCGCGACAATTCGGCGCCCGGCCTGGCCCTCAGCCCGCCGATGTATGACGACCGCAGCGGGCGCTGGAGCGTGGTCTTCGCGCGCGGCCTACGCACGGCCGACGGCGGCTTCGGCGGCGTGCTCGCCGCCCGCGTCGACTTGCAGCGCCTGACCAGCGCCTTCGCGCTGGTCGAAGTGGGCCCGCACGGCGCCATGACGCTGAGCAGCTCCGACGAACAAGTCTATGCCCGCTACTCCAGCCTGCAAGTCGATCCCAGCCTGACCGGCAAAAGCATCAAGTCGGTCAAGCTGCGCGACTATGTGGCCAGCGGTGTGCAACCGGCCGCGTATATGTTCCAGTCGAAACTGGACGGCGTAGAACGGCTGATCTCGCTGCGCCGCATCTTCGACCAGCCGGTGCTGCTGGCGCCGCGCAACCTCTATTTCAGCGTCGGCCTGGCCAGCGCCGACTACCTGCAGAAATGGTATGAGGAATTATATGTGGCGCTGGCGCTGATGTTGCTCAGCCTTACCGTCAGCGGCGGCGCGGCGCTGACGTTGCTGCGCTTCTGGCGCGAACGCAGCGCCAGCCTCGAACAGGTGCGCGCGCTCGAGCGCGAACGCGCCGTCAACGACGAAAGGCTGCGCATCGTCCAAGACTTGCACGACGGCGTAGGCTCGCAGCTGCTGTCGACGCTGATGATGGTGCAGAGCGGCGGCGCCACCCAGGCCGAAACCGTGGGTCTGCTGCAAGAATGCATGGACGACATGCGCCTGGCCATCGATTCCCTGTCGCCGGACGAGCCCGATCTATTGCCCGTGCTGGGCAACTTCCGTTATCGCATGGAAGCGCGCTTCAAGGGTGTGGGCTTGCAGCTGCGCTGGACCAACCACGCGCTGCCGGACTCGCTGGCCATCGCGCCGCATGACGGCCTGCAAGTGCTGCGCGTGTTGCAGGAAGCGCTGGCGAATGTGTTGCGCCACGCGCAGGCCAGCCTGGTGACGGTGGACCTGCACTTTTCGCCGCAGCAGCTGAGCGTGCGCATCCGCGACAACGGCATCGGCTTCGCGCCGGCGGACAAGCCGACCGGCCACGGCTTGGCGAATATGCGCTCGCGGGCCGCGAAAATCGGCGCCGCGCTCCACATCTACCGGCTCCAGTCCGGCACGGCGCTCGATTTCGACCTGCCGCTGGAAAAGCTCTAGAGGTTGTTGCAGTTGCAAAAACGTTTGCGTCCCGCCACCGGCTCGCCGGAACCGGCCGCCAGCTGCTTCCAAAAGAAACTGGTGTCCACGCCGTAGGGCGAGCGCACCTTGCCGGAATCGACATAGCCGCGGGCCGCGAAGAAAGACGCGCCGCTGGCCGTGCTGTGCAGCTGCAAGGCCTTGACGCCCCAGGCGCAAGCCTGCTCTTCCATTTTGGCCAGCAGGGCGCGGCCGACGCCCTTGCCCCGCGCCTCCGGCAACAGATAGCACAGCGCCAGCTTGCCCGCGCCCGTCAGCAGCGCGACGCCGACGACTTCGCCTTCGATGACGGCCACCAGTGAAAAATTGGTCGGCGAACCGAACCAGCTGGCCACCATGTGCGGCGTTTTGTTGCCCAGCCAGGCGTTCAATATGGCCGCGTCGTTACGGTGGTCCAGAACACAACATTCCGAAATCGAACGACGCAACACATTGCACGCGGCAAACGCATCTGTCGAAGCGGCAATACGAATTTCAAGACTCATGTACGCTCACAAAATATTCCCATAGCAGGTGTAGCCTGCCGCGCCAGCGTCGGCCCGGCTACTCGATGCGTAATCCGACTATACACCAAGCCGCCGAAACCGGTCCGGCGGCGCCCGCAACGGCGCGCTCCCGGGCCAGCGGCCAGCGCCGCCGACTAGCGCCACAGTAGTCCCACCGGCGGCGATAGACAAATCATGTTTTCGAGCATCAATATAGCGTTTTTGCATACAGGCGCTGTGCGCTGCTGTATTGTTCTTTTTACGCTTGGTTCTAAGCATATAACGAAAAAAACGTATCTTTTTCGCGGGAAATTTTACACCATTGATATCTGTTTTTTACGAAAGTACACCATGAACCATGAAAATTCCGCATTTAGCCGCCGCCGCTTGCTGAGCGGCGCCGTGGCCGCCGTCGCTGCCACGGCGGCCCTCGCGCTGGCGCCCACCGGCAACGCCTGGGCCGCGCCGGAGGTCGCGCTGCTCAACGTCTCCTACGACGTCACGCGCGAGCTGTTCAAAGATATCAACCCCGCCTTCATCGAAGCGTGGAAGAAAAGCAGCGGCGAAACCCTGGTCATCAAACAGTCGCACGGCGGCTCGTCCAAGCAGGCGCACTCGGTGGCCGACGGCCTCGAAGCGTCGGTGGTGACGATGAACCAGGCCAACGACATCGACGTCATCGCCGACCGCGGCCTGATCGCCACCGACTGGGCCAAAAAATTCCCCAACAACGCCGCGCCTTTCTACTCGACCATGGTGTATCTGGTGCGCAAGGGCAATCCCAAGCAAATCAAGACCTGGGACGACCTGGCCAAGCCCGGCATCAAAGTCGTGGTGCCGAATCCCAAAACGTCCGGCAACGGCCGCTACACCTATCTGGCGGCCTGGGGTTCGGTCATCAAGAAAGGCGGCAGCGAGGCGCAGGCGCGCGAGCTGGTCGGCAAGATCTTCAAGAACGTGCCCGTGCTCGACACCGGCGGCCGCGCCGCCACCACCACCTTCACCCAGCGCCAGATCGGCGACGTGCTGGTGACGTTTGAAAACGAAGTCGAACTGGTGCGCGCCGAATTCGGCGACAACTTCGAAGTCGTCTACCCGGCCACCTCCATCCTGGCCGAATCGCCGGTGGCCGTCGTCGACAAGGTGGTCGACCGCCGCAACCTCCGCAAGGAAGCGACCGCCTACCTGAACTTCCTGTACTCGGACGCCGGCCAGGAAATCATCGCCAAGCACTACCTGCGGCCGCGCTCGGACGCCGTGTTCAAGAAATACGCGGCCAACTTCAAGCCGATCGCGCTGTTCACGGTCGACGAGGTCTTCGGCGGCTGGAAACAGGCGCAAAAGAAGCACTTCGACGACGGCGGCGAGTTCGACAAGATTTACCAGAGCAAATAAGACCCAAATACACCTAAGCAAGAGCAGCGCCAGCCCGCCGGCCGCTCGCCGCAGGCCGCACCGCTTGAAAAGCCCTGAAGCTCCCCCTTCAGGGCTTTTTTTCCACCGGACAGGCCGCATGATAGCCACACTGTAGACTCGAAACTACTTTAATGTTATTGTCTATCCTTAGGATAATATTGCTGTATAGCTAGAGTAGTTATGCGCAGCGCCTCCTCCCGGCGCCCGATAGACGCCCGACCCCAAGAACATTCCATGCTCAAGAAAATTGTCGCCGTATTGCTCAGCTCGTTCACCGTGGCCGCTTTCGCCGTGCCGCTTGGTTCGCAGTCCGTGCTGGTCGTCGAAGACGGCACCGGCAAAGTGCTGCTCGAAAAAAATTCCAACGTGCAAGTCCCGATCGCCTCGCTGACCAAGTTGATGACGGCAATGGTCGTGCTCGACTCCAAGCCGAACATGGACGAAGCCATCGCCATCGACAAGCAAGACGTCGACATGCTCAAGCACAGCACCTCGCGCGTGCCGGTCGGCGCCACCATCGCCCGCCGCGACGTGCTGCAACTGGCGCTGATGTCGTCCGACAACCGCGCCGCCGCCTCGCTGGCGCGTACCTATCCGGGCGGCATGCCGGCCTTCCGCAGCGCCGTCGACGCCAAAATCAAGGTGTTGGGCATGAGCCAGACCGTCATCGAAGAGCCGACCGGCCTGTCGCCGCACAATATGTCGACTGCCGCCGACCTGGTCAAGATGGCCACGGCCGCGTCCCAATACGCCGATATCCGCCGCATCACGACCGACACCAAAGACATCATTAGCATCAATGGACGCAAAGTCGAGTACCACAACACCAACCGCCTGGTCGGCGCCAAGGGTTGGGACATCGGCATGTCCAAGACCGGTTACACGGAAGAAGCGGGCCGCTGCCTCATCATGCGCATCAAATCGGCCGGCCACAACGCGACGCTGGTGTTGCTCAACGCCAAGGCCAGCTCGGCGCGCATCATGGACGCGCTCAACATCCGTCGCTTCATCGCCGGTTCCGACGAGCCAGAAGTATTGCCGGCCAGCAGCGTCGTGCATCACCACCACCACAGCCGCCACCGCCGCGCCGCGATGTAGTCGCTTCAATATTCAGATAAACAGCCGGGCCGCACGCCCGGCTTTTTTACGCCCGCGCGGCGTGAATAGACTGCGCAAACAAAGCCGGAAACTCAAGCGGCCGCACCACCAGGGTCAGACCGTGCTGCGCTGGCGCGGACCTCGGCCACCGCCCTCAAGCAGGATCTGACCCCAAATGAGGTTCGCGGCCGCCTTGGCGTCACCGGGTCAACAAAAAGCCGCGTCAAACTCCTCCTCGGCCGCAAACCCGCATGGACACTCGCTTTCCGCGCGATCCCGCCAACATTTCACACCAATTTTTGGTATATACATACCAATAACTAGCTTAAATGAGGCCAAAAAAACGGGCCGCATCCATCCAGCCCGCCCGCCATCAACACCGCTCACCCCAGCTCAAGCCCCGATCAAACCCCGCAAGCCCGAGGCCCTGTGCGTCCTCAACGCCACCGCTTCCAGCAGCAGCTGCGGCGTCGGCGACACCAGCGTAAACATGTCCCTGGCCCGCGTGATACCCGTATAAATCAACTCGCGGGCGATCACGGCCGCGCCATCCCTGGGCAGCACCAGCACCGTATGCCCGAATTCCGAGCCCTGCGATTTATGCACCGTCATCGCGAACGCCGTCTCCACATGCCGCAAGCGGGTCGCAAGCACGCTACGCACTTTTTCACCATCCGAAAAATAGACGCGCAAATATCCGGGCCGCGCCGGGTCCGGCAAGGTCAGGCCGATGTCGCCATTAAATACCTGGGTGCCATAATCGTTGCGCGTCACCATTACGGGCCGTCCTACGTACCACTCGCCGCGGCGCGGCAGCAATCCCGCCTTTTCCAGCGATTGTTCAATGGATGCATTCAATCCCGACACGCCCCACTCGCCGTCGCGCACCGCGCACAAGATGCGGAACGACTCGAAGCTGGCCAGCACCGCCCGCACCCAGTCCTCGTGCGCCATGGTTGCCGCGCCATCCTTGACCAGCGTCAGATACGGCCGGTAGCCGCCGGCGCCTGCCCGGCCCGCCAACGCCAGCTGCAACACGTCGGCCTGCTGCGCCGGCTCGATCCACGCGACTTTGCCGCCGCTGTCGCCGCGCAGCACTTGCCGCACCGCCTCGCCGTCGCCGGCGTTGACGGCCAGCGCCAGCGCGCCTATCGGCCCGCTGAAACGCCGGCTGTGGCGCAACATCACCGTCTGCTGCGCCAGCGCGCCGGCGTCGCCCCGGTACTGCGGCGGAATATCCTGCCCGGCCGCTTCCCGCACATAGTCCAGCGTGGCCGCCGTGTAGCCGCCGGCCTGGGCCTCGTGGCACAGGTCGCCCAGCACGGCGCCGGCCTCGACCGACGCCAGCTGGTCTTTGTCGCCGAGCAAGATCAACATCGCGTGCGGCGGCAGGGCCTCCATCAGCGAGGCCATCATTTCCAGGTGCACCATCGAGGCCTCGTCCACGATCAGCACGTCGACGTCGAGCGGATTGCCGCGATGGTGCTGGAAGGCGCGCGTGTCGGGCCGCGCGCCGAGCAGGCTGTGCAGGGTGCGCGCCGAGCCCATGCGCTTGGCCAGCTCGCGCAGCGGCAGCGCCGCGCCGACCTTGCCGGCCAGGCCGTCGAGCGCGTGGTCGATCGACTGTTTCAGCCGCGCCGCCGCCTTGCCCGTCGGCGCCGCCAGCGCCACGCGCAGCTGGTCGCGCTGGCGCCCCGCCAGCGCGAACAACAGCGCCAGCAGACGCGCCACCGTGTAAGTCTTGCCGGTGCCGGGTCCGCCCGTGATGATGGCCAGGTTGCCGTGCACGGCCACCGCGCAGGCGATCTTTTGCCAGTCCGGCCCGGCGCCGTCGACGTCGGCCGCAGCAGCGGCGGCGGTCGCGGCCGGCATCTCGTCGAACAATAGATCGAGCCAGTGCCGCACCGCCGCCAGATCCGGCGACCGCAGTTCCAGCGCTCGGGCCCGCACCGTGTCGGCCACCGCCGTCTCGTCGCGCCAGTAGCGCCGCAGATACAGGCGCTCGCCGGCCAGCACCAGCGGCTCGCGCTGGTCGGGCTCGGCCACCGGCCACACTTGCGGCGCCGCCGCCAGCGCCTCGCGCCATGCCGAGGCCCGCTCCGGCACGCCGCCCGCCGCCTGCCGCACGGCCGCCCACTCCTCCTCGCTCCAGCCCATCAGGCCGCAGGGGTCCATCGCCAGCTCGTCGAGCATCAAGCAGCTGTGGCCGCGTCCCTCCAGCTCCGACAGCAACGCGCAGGCCAGCAGCAACGGCGGCGTGGCCTGGCCGACCGTGCCGATAAAGCGCGCGAACGCGCCGCTCAGGCGCCGCAGCTTGCCGGCGTCCGTCAGCAGGTCGAGCTGCGCCAGCAACGCCGCGTTGGGGGAGGATGGATCATTCATCATGGTGGTGCTCAAGCTGCGTCGCCTCGTCGAGTAAAGTGTCCAGGCCATCGAGCAGGGCCAGGTCCGGCTCCAGCACGTAGCAACCGCGCGTGTGCGCATTGCCGATGCCGCGCAAGAAGAAGAATATCGCCCCGCCCAGCTGCGCCGCCGGATCATAGGCGTCGCCGAGCCGGCTTTGCAGCAGCCGGTGCAGGGCCAGCATGTAAATCGCGCCCTGGATATCGTAGCGATGCTCGGCCATGCCGCCGGCCAGCGCCTGCCGGTGATAGGCCGCGTCGCCGGCGCCGAGCGCGTTCGATTTGTAATCCAGCACCCAGAACCGGCCCTCGTGCTCGAACACCAGATCGGCGAAGCCCTTCAACATGCCATGCAACTGGCGCTCCGGCAGCGCCGGCCGGGCGATGCCGTCGAGCAGATGGACGCAGCACAGGCGGTCGAGCGCGCCGCTGCTCAGGCGCTCGCTGGGGAACCAGAACTCCATCTCCGGCAGCGCCGACGCGATGTCGCGCAGCGCCACGCCCAGCGCCGGCAAAGGCGTGACGGCGATGGCGCGCAGCCAGGCGATGGCGTCGTCCTGACGGTTGGTCCAGCCGGCGCGGGCGATGCGCTTGACCAGCCGCTCGTCGAAATGGGCCTCGTCCACGCTGGCGAAACCCTCCTGCCCCATCCACTCCAGCTGCTCGTGCAGGAAATTGCCGGGCACGGAACCGCGCGGGAAGCGGTGCCACGGCGCGTCGTCGGTGCGCGCGCCGCCGGTCGCCGGCGGCGGCGCGTCTTCGTTCTCCATCAGCTTTTCCTGCAAGGCGTCGCGCGGCACATGGCTGGCCGCCGCCGGCCCGACCCGCCGCGCCAGCGAGGTAAAGCTGCCGACCGCCCAATCGCGCTCGAAACGCCCGCCGTACACGCCGGCGTCGACCAGCGGCGGACGCTGTTCGACGCGATTCAGCAGCGTGATTTTTTGCGGGGCGCCTGGCGCGAGCGGCTGCGCCGCTTCCAGCGCGCGCACGTCCATGGCCGCGCAATCGCCGCGCACCCGCTGCCAGCGCTCGGCCAGCAGCTCCGACGCCAGCGCCGCGCCGCCGGTCAGCAGATAGCCGAGCGCCGAATCGTGCAGCGTATTCTCGCCGGCCTTGCGCGCCGCCAGCGCGGCCACGCCCAGCCACAGGAAGTGGCGCGCGCGCGTCAGCGCCACGTACAGCAAGCGCAAATCCTCCTCGATGCGGGCCCGTTCGACGGCCGCCAGCGCCGCGTCGGACAGGGCCAGGTCGATGTGGCGCACGCCATCGCCGTCGGTGTATTCAAAGAAGCTGCGGTTGCGCCGCTCCACCTTGCGCGCCGTGACCGCGAACGGCAGGTACACCAGCGGATATTCCAGCCCCTTCGATTTATGCACCGTCACCACCTTGACCAGCTCCGCGTCGCTTTCCAGGCGCAGCACGCGCTCGTCGCCGCCGTCGCTGCGGCTCTCGATCTGCTCCGCCAGCCAGCGTATCAGCGCCTGCTCGCCATCGAGCTGGCGGCTGGCCGATTGCAGCAGCTCGGCCAGGTGCAGCAGATTGGTCAGGCGCCGCTCGCCGCCGGCCTGCCGCAACAGCGCCGCCGGCAGTTGCAGCTCGTGGATGAAGCGCCGCAGCATCGCCAGCACGCCCTGGCGCTGCCACACGATATGCAGCGCCTTGAGCTGCTCGACGCGGCCCTCCCACGCCAGTTCGTCCGACGACAGCCGCGCCAGATCGGCCAGCGTCAGGCCGGCCGTGCGCGTCGCGAACGCCGCCCGCGCCAGGGCGCCGTCGAGCGGATTGGCCAGCGCCGACAGCCAGCGCAGCACGTCGGCCGCCTCCTCGCTGTCGACCACCGAATCCTTGTCCGACAAATAGACGCTGGCGACCTTGCGCCGTTGCAGCGCGCGCCGGATTGCCGCCGCCTCCTTGCGGTCGCGCACCAGCACCGCGATATCGGCCGGCTGCAAGCGCACGAATTTGTCGCCGTGCCGGAAACCGGCCTCGGGATCGTTGAGCAGCGTGACGATATGCTCGGCGCAGTGGTGGGCGAAGAAGTCGCGATAGCCGTCGGCCTTCATGTCGTCCTGCGCGCTGAGCGCCACCGTCAGCGCCCGCAGGTCGCCGTCCACGCCGACCAGCTTTTCCTTGCGGCCCATGGCGTCGACCGCGTCGAACGGCAGCGGATTGCTGCCATCGCGCCCGCGAAAGCGGAACGCGCCGGAGGCGAAGCCGCTGTGCGTGCCATCGCCCTCGGCGCGCAGGAACAGGCGGTTGACCGCGTCCACCAGCGCCGCCGTCGAGCGGTAATTGGTGCCGAGCTGGTAGTGCCGGCCCTCGGTGGCCGCGCGCGCCGCCAGATAGCTGTGGATGTCGGCGCCGCGAAAACCGTAGATCGACTGCTTCGGATCGCCAATCAGGAACAGGCCCCGTTGGCCATCGTTGTCGGCGACGCGGTACAGCAGGTCGAAAATCTGGTACTGGTTCGGCGCCGTGTCCTGGAATTCATCGACCATCGCAATCGGATACTGGTCGGTGATGCGCTTGCGCAGCGCCTCGGCGTTCTCGCCTTGCAGCGCGCCGTTCAAGCGTTCGAGCATGTCGGCGAAACCGAACTGGCGGCTGCGGCGCTTGAGCTCCGCCATGCGCTGCGCGACCGACGCCGCCGCGTGCAGATACAGCGCGTGATTGAGCGATGCGATGTCCTTCAAGCCGTCGGCCAGCGTCGTCGTCATCTCGAAATCGTCCGGCACCACGGCGCTGAAGCCCTTGGAAAAAGCGTCCGTCATGCCGTCCGGCGTCAAACGGTGCCAGGCCGTGTCGGAGATTTTCGGCAGCACCAGGAAATCGTCGGCGGCCCACGCGCGCAGGCCGTCGAACCAGCTGACCAGCGACGCGGCGCGCAGCTTGTTCCCGTTGAAGCACTTCGGCGCCGCCTCGCGGTGCCGGGCGATCCACTGTTCCATGCGGTTGGCGCGCTCGATCCAGCCGGCCTTCAAGCCGTCCAACTGCGCGCGCTGCGCCAGCTGCACGCGCGCGATCAGCGCGGCGAGCGACTCGCCTTCCACCATCGCGGCGCCGGCGCCACGGATTTCGCCGGCGGCGTCGCTGCGCCTGGCCAGTTCGCGCACCGATTGTTTCAGCGCGCCGACATCGGCCCAGCATTCCAGCAGCGGCGTCAAGGCCTGCTCCTTGAGCGGATAGACTTGCTGGCGCCAGTAGTCGTGGGCCGCGTCCTCGAACAGCGCGTGTTCGTCGCTGACCAGTTCCTCGTCGAACAGGCTGCCGCTGTCGAACGCGTGCTCGCGCAGCATGCGCTGGCACCAGGCGTCGATGGTGAAGATGGCCGCTTCGTCCATCGTCTCGGCCGCGAGGATCAAGCGGTGCGCGGCCCGCTGCCGCTCGGCGTGCGAGGGATAGGAGTCGAGCAGCGCGTCGAGATACGGGTCCGGCTTTTCAAGCTGGCCGCGAAAATAGGCGGCCGCTTCGACCAGCCGTTCGCGCACGCGGTTCGACAGCTCGCGCGTGGCCGCGCGCGTGAACGTCATCACCAGGATATCGGCCGGCAGCAGCGGCCGCACAAAGCCGTCGGCGCCGCCGTGGCCCAGCACCAGCCGCACGTAGAGCGCGGCGATGGTCCAGGTTTTGCCGGTGCCGGCGCTGGCCTCGATCAGGCGCGAGCCGTGCAGGGGGAATGTCAGTGCTTCCAGTTTCATGATGCGTCCTCGCCGCTGATCGGCGTGATCGTGATGTAGTCCCTGAGCCAGATCGCCAGCGGCTCGTACAGCGCCAGCGAGCAGTCGGCCCATTCCTCCTCGGCCGACAGCGCGGCGAAGTCGGGCCACAGGCGCGCCAGGCAAAGGTCGGCGCTTTCGCCGGCGAGGTCGAAGCCGCCGTCGTAGACCGCGCGCGGGTCGCCCGCCTGCGCCAGCGCCAGCGCGGTCTTGCAGGCCACCGGCAGCGGCCGGCCCATGCCGTCGCGCCAGATCGTCACCAGCGTTTCCAGCGCCGCCAGCGCGTCGGCCTGCGCCAGCGGCTGCATGGCGACGATGGCGTCGCGCGCCACCAGGATGCCGGTGGCGTTCACGCCCATGGCGCCGATGGCCAGCTGGCGCAACCACATCGCGATCAGTTTGTCGCCGCGCGGCTGCTGCTGTTTATCGGTGACCTTGGACGACATCTGCGCCAGCCACACCGTCTCGTCGCCGTTGCTGCGCAGCTGGTCGATCCAGTCTTCCAGCGGCACGCCGCCGAATTGCAGATCGACCGCCAGCTTGGGCGCCGGCAGCGGATAGTGCGAACACAGATTGAGCCACGCGCTGCGCACCGGCACCAGCGCCTCGACCAGCTGCTGCTGCCACTGCTGGCCGATCAAGCCTATCGGCAGCAGGCCTTCGCGGCCCAGGCGTTCGGCGCGCGCGCCCAGGTTGGCGCGCACTTCGTGCATCGCCTCCGGCGCGCCGCCGTCGTCGAGCATCACGTCTTCCAGCAGATAGCGTTCCAGCGCGTTGAGCGAGAACGGTTCCTCGTCCTCGCCGACCAGCGCGTTCTCGCCGAAGTGGACGCCGAGGCGCTGGCGGAAGAAATGGCGCACCGGCTGGCGCAGGAACTGCGTCAGCGCCACCAGCTTGAGGCGGAATTTGTCGTCGATGTCGAACGGCGCCAGCGTCTCGGCCAGCGTCGTCTCGTCGGCGTCGACGGCGTGGGCGGCGCGCCATTCGCGCGCATAGGTCAGCAGGCCGCCGGCCTCGAAATAGCGCCGGCTGAACGGCTGCAAGGCGTGTTCGGTGGTGCGCGCGCGCAGATCGTCGTCCGTCATGTGCCAGCCGGTCTTCAGATAATCGCGCAGCTGCGACACCAGCACCGACGGCGGCTGCTCCGAGTTGTCGCGCACATTGCGGCCGACCCAGCTGATATACAGCTTGTCGCGCGCGGCCAGCAGCGCTTCGAGCATCAGGTAGCGGTCGTCGTCGCGCCGCGAGCGGTCGCCGGGACGGGCCATGCCCGGCTGCGCCAACAGATCGAAATCGGCTTTCGGCGCGCGGCGCGGGAAGTCGCCGTCGTTCATGCCGAGCAGGCAGACCACGCGGAACGGCACGGCGCGCATCGGCATCAGCGTGCAGAAGGTCACGCCGCCGGACACGAACTGGTGGTTCAGGGTCGGCTCGTCGAGGGCGCCCAGCCACGCTTCGCGCAGCACGGCCAGCGGCACCGCCTCGTCGAAGTCGGCGCCGTCGCAGGTGGCCAGCCATTTGGTCAGCGCCTCCTCCAGCTGCGCCAGCGTGAGGCGGTCGCCCTCCTCGCCGGCCTTGAAGAATTGCGCCAGCAGCGCGCGCGCCAGCGCGCCCCACGCGGCCGGCGTGTGCGGCGCCGCCAGCACGGCGCGCCAGTGCAGCAGCGCTTCGACCAGCTGCGCCAGCGAGCCGGCCAGCGCCGCATCGAGGCCGCCCACTTCCGCATACGGCTCGATGCCGGCGTAGCTGGCGCCGGCGCCGCTGGCGTAACCGAGCAGCATGCGCCGCACGCCGAAGATCCAGGCGTTCTGTTCGCCGGCCGACGCCAGCCCCAGGCCGCCTCGGTGCGACTGGTCCAGGCCCCAGCGCACGCCGGCGCCTTCTATCCACAGGCCCAGCGTCGGCAAGTCCTCCTCGTCGAGGCCGAAGCGCGCCGCCAGCGCCGGCACGTCGAGCAGGTCGCGCACCTCGCTCTGGCGGCAGCGCTGCTGCGGCAGACGTAACAGCCATTCCAGCGCCACCAGCAACGGGTTGACGCTGCGGTCCTTGACGTCGGCGATCTCGAACGGGATATAACGCGGGTCGCTGCGCTTGTGCTGCGCGAAGACGGCGTGGATGGCGGCCGAAAAAGTGTCGATGTCGGGCACCATCACCACCACGTCGCGCGGGCGCAGCGGCGCGCCGCTTTCGTCGCCGCCGTCGCCGCCATCACCGGCCGCGAACATCGTCAGCAGGCGGTCGTGCAGCACTTCGACTTCGCGCTGCACGCTGTGGGTGACGTGGAACTCCAGCGACTGGTCCGCGCGCGGCGGCGCGATGCCGGCGTGTTCGCTCAACGGCAGCAAGTCGCGCACCGCGGCCTGCACCTGGCTCAATAAAGTGTCGCCCTCGCCTTCGCTGAACAAGTCGATGCGCAGCGTGGCGGCCGCGTCCTCGCTGCGGTTGGCGGCGGCCGCCTCGTCGAATTCGTCGAGCATGCGGATGAAATCGCGGCCCTGCCGTCCCCAGCTCGCCAGCAGCGGGTGGCTGTGCGCGTGCAGTTCTTCCAGCGGAATCTGGCCCAGGTCCTGGCCCTTGCGCAGCTGCTGGCGTTTATGCGCGGAGCGCAGCAGGTCGCGCCCTTCGATGATGTCGCCCCAATAAAACTGGCAGGGATTGGGCACCGCCAGCAGCACCTGCGTGTGGCGCGCCAGCGCGGCCAGCGCCTGCAGGCTTTGATACGGCAGCGCCGACACGCCGAACAGCACGATGCGGCGCGGCAGCCGGCCGGCCGGCGGCGCGCCCGCTTCGATGGCGGCGACGAATTCGGTGTGGACGGTGGCGCGTCCCAGCTCGCGGTACTGCTCCGGCACGTCGGCGATCACGGCGCGCCACAACTGTCCCTGCCAGCGCTGGTCTTGCGGCAGCGGCACGGCCTCGCCGCGCGCGCCGCGCAGCTGGTCGCGGCCGGCGGCCCAATCGGCCAGCCAGTCGGCGCGGTAGACCTGGTACTGGTCGAACAGGTCGGCCAGGCGCTCGGCCAGTTGCAGCCGGCGCTCGGCCTCGCCGTCGGCCAGGAAGTGGCGCAGCGGCGCGAACACGGGATCGGCCAGCAGCGTGGGCAACAAGCGCATCAAGCGCCACGTCAGCGGCGCCTTGTCGAAGGCCGACACCACCGGCACCCGCTCGCGTCCCAGCATGCCACGATAGGTCTCCCACAAAAAGCGCGCTGGCAGCGCGACGCGGGTGGCGGCGCAGACGCGCATTTCCTCGGCCAGCGCGATTTTCAGCCATTCGGCCACGCCGTTCGACTGCACCAGGAAGATGTCCGGCTCCAGCGGCCCCAGTGGATGGTTGCGCAGCCATTGGAACACGGCCGCGCGCAGCTGCTCCATCTGGTTGCCGTGCAAAATGAGCAGGCCGGGCGTGACAGTTGATGACATGGAGGTCCGTTGGGTGGGCCGACGCCGCCGTGGACCCATGGCGGGCCGGCGCGTCGAAAACAGAAAGCGCTATTATCGCCGCGATGGCGTCAGCCGGGGACGTCGGCGTACGATTCCTGCGCCATCAAGTCGGCCAGTTGCTCCAGCATGGCGTGCATCCGCTCCACCACTTCGCGCGAGTGGCTCATGTCGATATCGGCGCGGCCCCGTTCCAGCTCTAGGCACAGTTCCCCGAAGCGCATCGCGCCGACCGCCCGCGCCGACGATTTGATGCGGTGCCCCAGTTCGGACAGGCGCACGGCGTCGGCCTGGGCCAGCGCGCCGTCGATTTCGAGCAAGCCATCGCGCGCCGAGTCGAGGAACATCCGCGCGTACTTGCGCATCTTGTCCTGGCGGTTGCTGAAGGTGCGGCCGAGGGCCGCGATGTCGAACATTTCGGCGTCGTGGTCGATGGCGTCCAGCGCCGGCGCCGCAGCCGATGCCGCGTCCTGTTCCGCCTCGGGCGGCGCCGCGACGGCCGGCGCCGGCGTTGTCGGCGTTGTCGGCGATGATGGCGATGGTGGCATTGATGGCATTGGTGGCATTGGTGGCATTGGCGGCGATGGTGGCGAGGTCGGCGAGGTCGGCGTTGGCGACGCGGACGCCGCCTGCCCGGCCGCCAGCACGCGGTTGGCCCAGGCGGCGCCGGCGCCGGCGCGCTGGTTCAGCCATTTCGCCAGCACGGTGAACAGCTGCTTGGGCGCGATCGGCTTGGTCACGAATTCGTCCATGCCGGCGTCGATGCAGCGCTGCTGGTCGTCGCGGCCGGCGTTGGCCGTCATCGCGATCACCAGCATGGCGGCCAGCGCCGGATCGGCGCGGATCAGGCGCGTGGTCTCGAAACCGTCCATCACCGGCATCTGCACGTCCATCAGCACGCAGTCGAAACGGCTGCGCAGCAGCAGGTCCATGGCCTCCTTGCCGTTGTTGGCGACGCAGACGGTGGCGCCGGCGTCCTCCAGCAATTCCTGGCCGACCTGCTGGCTGAAGATATTGTCCTCGACCAGCAGGATGGCGGCGCCGCGTATGCTGTTCAGTACATTCGGCTGCAAGGCGTCGTCGTCCTGCGCCGGCTGCGCGCCCTTGTTCAGGCGCGCCGTGAACCAGAAGGTGCTGCCTTCGCCGAGCCGGCTGTCGACGCCGACGCCGCCGCCCATCAACTCGGCCAGCTGCTTGCTGATGACCAGACCGAGGCCGGTGCCGCCATACTTGCGCGTGGTCGAGGTGTCGGCCTGCTGGAAGGACTGGAACAGGTTGGCCACTTCGACCGCGCTCATGCCGATGCCGCGGTCCTGCACCTCGAAGCGTACCAGCACGCTGGCGTCGCGGTCCTCCAGCGGCCGCACGCGGACGTGGACCTTGCCGTTCTCGGAAAACTTGATGGCGTTGCCGGTGAAGTTGAGCAGCACCTGCTCCAGCCGCAGCGGGTCGCCGCGCAACTGGAGCGGCAGGCCGGGCCAGATCTCGAACACCAGCTCCAGGCTTTTGAGGGCGGCGTCCTCGCCCAGCTGGCTGGCGATGTTGGCCAGCAGCGTGTCGAGCGTGAAGTCGAGCACCTCGAGGTCCATCTTGCCGGCCTCGATCTTGGAAAAGTCGAGGATGTCGTTGATGATGCCCAGCAGGTGCTGGCCCGAGTGGTATATCTTTTGCAGATAGTCGCGCTGCTTGGGGCTCGTCACCGTCTTCAGCGCCAGGTGCGCCATGCCGATGATGCTGTTCATCGGGGTGCGGATTTCGTGGCTCATGTTCGACAGGAAGTCGGTCTTGGCCTGGTTGGCGGCGTCGGCCTGCTGCTTGAGGCGCTGCAGTTCGGAGACGTCGGTGGCCAGCGCGATCACCGCCGTGACGGCGCCGTCGATCACCACCGGCACCTTGACGGTCCACAGGTGGCGCGCCACGCCGTCGCCGTCGACGTACTGGCTTTCGCTGGCGCGCTTGATGCCGTCGGCGAACAGCAGCTTGTCCTCGGCCCACGCGGCGTCGGCGGCGCGGGCCGACATCAGCTCGCGGTCGAACTTGCCCACCACCTGCGCGCGCGGCAGCCCGATCGACTCGGCCATCTGCGCGTTCGCATACAGGAAGCGCCGGTTCTGGCCCTTCATGTAAACCCGCGCGTCGATATTATTGAGCACCGTGTCGAGCAGCAGCCGCTGTTCGTCGGCGTGGCGGCGCGAGGCCACCAGCACAAAGATATAACCGTAGATCAGCAGCGTGCCGGCGCAGCCGGTCAACAGCGCCAGCCACGGGAAGTAGCGGTCGAAGGCGGTCAGCAGCTCGGTTTTGCGGACGCGGAAATCGGCCTTCCACAAGCTGCCGTTGAAATCGATGGGCAGCACCGCCTCGAAATACTCGCCCTGCTCGCCCGCCGGAATCGGCGTGGCCACCATCGAACCGTCGTCGTTGAACAGCAGGCTGTCGCTTTTGACGATGGTCAGGCGGCGCTGTTCGACGTCGTTGCTGTTGTCGGCGTACAGCAGCAGGTGGACGCGACGCTCGGCCATCTCGTCGAGCGCGCCCTGCACCAGCTTGGATACGCTGAAGGCGATGCCGACCGAGCCGAGATAGGCAGCGCGGCGGCTGGCGACGTCGGTCGGCACGGCGTCGCGCCGGTACACGGGCAGGCGCATGCCCAGGCCGATGTGCGGCGTCGGCATCTGTATCATGATCGGTTGGCCGGAGGCGCTGACCTGGCCGGTATCGCGCGACAGGTCCATGGCGCGGTCGACCTCGGGGCTGGCCGTCAGGTCGATGCCGAACCGTTCGAGGTGCTGCTCCATCGGCTCCAGATAGGTCAGCACGGCATAGTCGACGCGGCGGCCGGGCGGCTCGATGTCGAAGGCCGGATAGCCGTCCGGCTTCATGCTGCGGTCGCGCCGCATGGCGGCGACGAAGGCGTCGCGCTCGGCGTCGCTCACCGACTGCGCGTAGGTCACCGCGTCGATGGCGGGAAAATGCTGGACCACGTTGAGGGTGTCGACGTAATCGTGGAACTGCACCCGGCTCACATGATCGTTGGCGCGGAACAGCGCCACCAGGCCGCGCACCAGTTCCGAATACGATTTGACGCGGGCCGAGATGGCGTACTGGGTGCCGCGGGTCAGATTGTCGAAGCGCTGCTGGGCGTCATCCTCGACGGTCTTGCCGGCGGCCGCGAAGGCGGCCACGCCGATCGCCAGCGCCAGCGCCAGGCCGACGCTCCAGATCAGCGCCCGCGAGGTTTTTAGATTGGGTTTCCACTGGCGTAGATTGCGCATCGTCCGATACTTTTCAGGTCGTGGCGGGCGGCCGTTCGCTGGCGCCGGCGCAACAGGGATCGAAGAAAATTTGCATCACAGAAGCATACTATTAATTCCCATCCGCGAGTAATTTTAGCTAACAAATGTGGCGTACCGCGCCGCGCAAAAAACGCCGCGCTTCAGTGAGAGTATTGGAGAGAATGTGGGCCGCCGGCCGCCCCATCAATCGTGCGCTCCAGAAATAAATCCTACGATAAACTTTTTCACGCCAAGCCCGCGCTCCGCGCTTGCCTGACCGCCGCATCCGATTAAAATATCGGCGGTGGTGACAGGCGTCGAAATATGATGAGATATTTCTCCGCTTGACTAGCGGATAGGGCGGCGTATTGTTTGAAAACGTCATGGCGACGCTGACGATCGCCGGCAGCGCGTGTGCCCGCGCGTCGTCCCAACACCATCTACCCGCATTCCATATAGACCAACAAGGACTTCGTCGATGAACAACATGACCGACATGGCAGAACAACTGGACATCAAACTGCTGCTGGCGACCCTGATGGCGCTGAAAAAAGGCGATTTTTCGGCCCGCATGCCGTCCGACTGGACCGGCATGTCCGGCAAGATCGCCGACACCCTCAACGACATCATCGAGACCAAGGAAAAAATGGTCAAGGTGGTGACGGAAGTAAGCCGCGTGGTAGGCCGCGAAGGCCGTTTGACGCAGCGCGCCTCGGTGCCCAATATGGTGGGCGGCTGGGCCACCATCATCAGCTCCGTCAACACGCTGATCGACGACCTGGTGCGGCCGACGACGGAAATGGCGCGCGTCATCGGTGCCGTCGCCAAAGGCGATCTGTCGCAGACCATGGCGCTGGAAGTCGACGGCCACCCGCTCAAGGGCCAGTACCTGCGCGCCGCCACCACCGCCAACACCATGGTCGAACAGCTGTCGTCGTTCTCGTCCGAGGTCACGCGGGTGGCGCGCGAGGTCGGCACCGAGGGCAAGCTGGGCGGACAGGCCCAGGTGAAGGGCGTGGCCGGCACGTGGAAGGACTTGACCGACTCGGTCAACTCGATGGCGGGCAACCTGACGTCGCAGGTGCGTAACATCGCCGAGGTGACCACCGCCGTGGCCAACGGCGACTTGTCGAAGAAGATCACGGTCGACGTGCGCGGCGAGATTCTGCAGCTGAAGGACACCATCAACGTCATGGTGGACCAGCTGCGCTCCTTCGCCTCCGAGGTGACGCGGGTGGCGCGCGAGGTCGGCACCGAAGGTAAATTGGGCGGACAGGCCTATGTGCCGGGCGTGGGCGGCACCTGGAAGGACTTGACCGACAACGTGAACTTCATGGCGTCCAACCTGACGGGCCAGGTGCGTAATATCGCGGCGGTGACGACGGCGGTGGCCAACGGCGACTTGTCGAAGAAGATCACGGTCGACGTGAAAGGCGAAATCCTGGAACTGAAAAACACCATCAACGTGATGGTCGATCAATTATCCTCGTTTGCGTCGGAAGTGACGCGGGTGGCGCGCGAGGTCGGCACCGAGGGCAAGCTCGGTGGCCAGGCGCAGGTGAAGGGTGTGGCCGGCACGTGGAAGGACTTGACCGACTCGGTCAACTCGATGGCCGGCAACTTGACGGGCCAGGTGCGCAACATCGCCGACGTGACCACCGCCGTGGCGAACGGCGACTTGTCGAAGAAGATCACGGTCGACGTGAAGGGCGAAATTTTAGAGCTCAAAAACACCATCAACGTGATGGTCGACCAGCTGAACTCCTTCGCCTCCGAGGTGACGCGGGTGGCGCGCGAGGTCGGCACCGAGGGTAAGCTGGGCGGACAGGCCAACGTGCCCGGCGTGGCCGGCACCTGGAAGGACTTGACCGACGGCGTGAACTCGATGGCGGGCAACTTGACTGGCCAGGTGCGCAACATCGCCGACGTGACCACCGCCGTGGCCAACGGCGACCTGTCGAAAAAAATCACGGTCGACGTGAAGGGCGAGATTCTCGAACTGAAAAACACCATCAACGTGATGGTGGACCAGTTGTCCTCCTTCGCGTCCGAGGTGACGCGGGTGGCGCGCGAGGTCGGCACCGAAGGCAAATTGGGCGGACAGGCTTATGTGCCGGGCGTGGGCGGCACCTGGAAGGACTTGACCGACAACGTCAACTTCATGGCCTCGAACCTGACGGGCCAGGTGCGTAACATCGCGGCCGTGACCACCGCCGTGGCGCGCGGCGACCTGTCCAAAAAAATCACGGTCGACGTGAAGGGCGAGATTCTGGAACTGAAGGACACCATCAACGTGATGGTCGACCAGCTGTCCTCGTTCGCGTCGGAAGTGACGCGGGTGGCGCGCGAGGTCGGCACTGAGGGTAAGCTGGGTGGCCAGGCCAATGTGTCCGGCGTGGCCGGCACGTGGAAGGATTTGACCGAGAACGTCAACCAGCTGGCGGCGAATCTGACCAACCAGGTGCGGGCGATCGCGGAGGTGGCGACGGCGGTGACGCGCGGCGACTTGTCGCGCTCGATCCAGGTCGAGGCGCGCGGCGAGGTGTCCTACCTGAAGGACAACATCAACGAAATGATCCGCAACCTGAAGGACACGACGCTGAAAAACGCGCAGCAGGATTGGCTGAAAACGAACTTGGCGCGCTTCACCCGGCTGTTGCAGGGCCAGCGCGATTTGCAGGCGGTGACGAAGCTGATCCTGTCCGAGCTGGCGCCGCTGGTGTCGGCCCACCACGGCGTGTTCTATATGATGGACTCGCAGGAGTCCGACGCGCGCCTGCGCATGATCGCCAGCTACGGCTACCGCTCCAGCCGCAAGCTGCCGACCTCCTTCCTGCCGGGCGAAGGCCTGGTCGGCCAGTGCGCGCTGGAGAAGGTCCGCATCTGGCTGACCGACGTGCCGCGCGATTACATCGTCGTCTCGTCCGGCCTGGGCGCGGCGCCGCCGACCAACATCGTGGTGCTGCCGATTTTGTTCGAGCAGCAGGTCAAGGCGGTGATCGAGATCGCGTCGCTGGACCGCTTCACCGAAACCCACCTCTCCTTCCTCGACCAGTTGATGGAATCGATCGGCGTGGTCCTCAACACCATCGAGGCGAACAGCCGCACCGAGTCGCTGCTGACGCAATCGCAGTCGCTGGCGCAGGAACTGCAACAGACCAACCTGGAGCTGGCCGAAAAAGCGCGCCTGCTGTCCGAGCAAAACATCGAGGTCGAACGCAAGAACCGCGAAGTGGAACAGGCCAAGCTGGCGCTGGAGGAAAAAGCCACCCAGCTGGCGCTGTCGTCCAAATACAAATCCGAATTCCTGGCCAATATGTCGCACGAGCTGCGCACGCCCCTGAATTCGCTGCTGATCCTGGCGCAGCAACTGAGCGACAACCCGGAGGGCAACCTGTCGGGCAAGCAGGTGGAATTCGCCAAGACCATCCACGGCTCCGGCTCCGACCTGCTGACGCTGATTAACGATATTCTCGACCTGTCGAAGATCGAATCGGGCACCGTCACGCTGGACGTCTCCGAATACCGCTTCCAGAATCTGCGCAACTACGTCGACCGCACCTTCCGCCACATGGCCGAGGCCAAGCACCTCGGCTTCTCGGTCGACCTGTCCGACACGCTGCCGACGGCGATGATGACCGACACCACGCGCTTGCAGCAGGTGCTGAAAAACCTGCTGTCGAACGCCTTCAAGTTCACCAACCACGGCCAGGTCTCGCTGGCCATCAGCCTCGTGTCCAGTGGCTTCAACGCCGACCACCCCAACCTGCCGCACGCCGACGCGGTGCTGTCCTTCGCCGTCAGCGACACCGGCGTCGGCATCGCGTCCGACAAGCTGCAACTGATCTTCGAGGCCTTCCAGCAGGCCGACGGTTCGACCGCCCGCAAGTACGGCGGCACCGGCCTCGGTCTGTCGATCTCGCGCGAGCTGGCGCGTTTGCTGGGCGGCGAGATCCGCGTCGAAAGTGTGGTCGGCAGCGGCTCCACCTTCATCCTGTTCCTGCCATACAACCGCGCCGGCTTCGTCAACTACGACCTGGGACGCCAGCCGCAGGCGCGCCTGCCGTCGCAGCCGACCCAGGTGGTCTACTCGGCGCCGCACCATGCCGTCTATGAAAGCGCCGGCGTGACGCAGGCGGCGCCGCAGGCCGAGACCGAGCAGGCCGAATACGGCACGCTGGACGACCGCGGCCTGGTGGCGCAGGGCGATCCGTCGGTGCTCATCATCGAGGACGACGAACGCTTCGGCAAGATCGTGCTCGACTTCGCGCGCGAACGCGATTTCAAGGGCATCCTCACGCAACGTGGCGACTCCGCCCTGAGCCTGGCGCGCGACTACCTGCCGTCGGCCATCCTGCTCGACCTCGACCTGCCCGACATCGACGGCTTCACGGTGCTGGACCGCCTGAAACGCGATCCGAGCACGCGCCACATTCCGGTCCACGTGATGTCCAGTTTGCGCGAGCGCGAACGCGCGCTGCGCCAGGGCGCTATCTCCTACATCAGCAAGCCGGTGAGCCGCGACGTGCTGCAGGAGGAATTCAGCCGCATCCAGAAATTCCTCCTCGGCGGCAAACGCAGCCTGCTGGTGGTGGACGACGAAGCGACCCAGCGCGACGCCATCGTGGCCCTGATCGGCGACGCCGACCTGCGCATCGTCGCCGTCGCCACCGGCGAGGCGGCCCTGTCGGCGCTGCGCGAAACCCATTTCGACTGCATGGTGCTGGACCTGACGCTGCCCGACATCAGCGGCTTCGACCTGCTCGACATCATCGGCAAGGACAGCTCGCTGCGCTATCTGCCCATCGTCATCAACACCGCCAAGGAACTCAATCGCAAGGAAGTGACGAAACTGAAGCGCTACGCCAAGACCATCGTCATCAAGGATGCGCGCTCGCCGGAGCGGCTGCTCGACGAGACGGCGCTGTTCCTGCACCGCTCGCAGGCCAGCCTGCCGGAGCTGCAACGGCGCATGCTCGAAGAAATCCACGCCGCCGACGGCGGACTGGCCGGCCGCAAGGTGCTGATCGTCGACGACGACCTGCGCAACATCTTCGCGCTGTCGTCGCTGCTCGAACGCCAGCAGATGCAGGTCTCGTTCGCCGAAAACGGCCGCGACGGCATCGAGGTGCTCGAGCGCGATCCGACCATTGAGATCGTCCTGATGGACATCATGATGCCGGAGATGGACGGCTACGACACCATGCGCGCGATCCGGCGCATCCCCAAGTTCAAGTCGCTGCCCATCATCACGCTGACGGCCAAGGCGATGAAGGGCGACCGCGATAAATGCATCGCCGCCGGCGCCTCCGACTACATCACCAAGCCGGTCGACGTGGCGCAGCTGCTGTCGCTGATGCGGGTCTGGCTGCACTGATGGCGGCCCGGATGGAAACCCAGGCCGCCGGTTTTTCAACGCGGCCGATGGCGGCGGCGGACAGCGCGACGGCCCGGCCGGAAGTCGAGGAACTGGAACTCGAACTGCTGCTCGAAGCGCTGCTGCAGCGCTTCGGCTTCGACTTTCGCGGCCATGAGCGCAGCGCGCTGAAACGCAAGCTGCGCGGCGCGATGGCGCGGCGCGGCCTGCGCACCCTCTCGTCCTTGCAGGACAGCGTGCTGCATGACGACGGCGCCGCCGGCGCCCTGCTGCGGGCGCTGCACGTGCCGGCGGCGACCCTGTTCGACGACGCCCAGGAATCGATGCAGCTGCGCGCCCTGCTCGGCCCCGCCCTGCACGCGTCGGCGCTGCCGCGCGTGTGGCTGGCCGATTGCGCCGGCGCGGAACAGGCGTGGACGCTGGCGATCCTGCTGCACGAACAGGGCCTGCTAGCGCGCACCGAAATTTATGCGACCGTGGCCAGCGACGAACTGCTGGCCGAGGCGCAGCAGGCGTCGCTGCCGCCGGAACGCCTGGCGGCGGCGCAACTGGCCTATGCGCGCGGCGGCGGCAGCGGCACGCTGGCCGATTATTTTCAGGCCGGCCCGGCGGACGACGCGGCGGACGGCCAGCGCACCGGCCCGATGCCGCTGCCGCAGCTGCGCGACCGCATCACATGGGCGCAATACAATCTCGTGACGGACGCCTCGTTCAACGAATTCCAGCTGATCGTGTGCCGCCGCGCCCTGCAAGATTTCGGACCGCTGCTGCGCCAGCGTGTGCGCCAGCTGTTCCAAGCCAGCCTGGCCCCGTTCGGCGTGCTGGGACTAGACCGTCCGCTCGACGCCAACGACGGCCTGGCCGCGCACTATCAGCCGCTGCTGCCCGGCCAGCCCTGGTACAAGCGCACCGGCTAACGGGCACGGCGCGCTTTTCAGCCAGCTGAAATTATCGGCCATGCATGCGGCGATTGCCTCAGTTGGCGGCCCACCAGTCCCCTGGGACATCTGCTTGTTAAAATTTTGCTTAAAAAGCAAATTCCAGCTGTATTTCCCGTGGAGGATGATGCAAACTGAGCGCCAGCCGGCGCATGCTCGCGCGATTGGCCTATTCCCACCAACCGGAGTAATTGATGGCCAACAATGAAACGCGATTTCCAAATGCCTTGGCCCATATCGGCACTATCGACCAGGGATTGAGGAACAATGTGGCCCTCTTGACCCGAAATTGGACCGAGGCCGAAAAACAGCGCCTGTCGCTCAGTGGAAAGGGAGCGTTCAGCAGGGGGACCGAAGCTGAGCACGTTGCTCTTCGCGCTCTGTTACTTTGCACGTTGTGCTACTTTCGAGCGCCGCAAGCTGCCATGGATATGGTATCCGAGGAGGAGCTGGCAAGCATTTGCGCCGATCTGCTCGGGAGCCCGCTAGCCCTCATCGATAACGAAATTCGTCTCTTTATCAAACGGCCCAATGCGATAAAGGGCGACCTCGCAACAGTGGCACAGGCCATGCAAAATCCCGTCGCACAAGTTCCTGCTCCCAAGCGAAAGCGCACGGATGCCACACTCGGGGTATCCCCCACTTGCTACAACGCCGTCGCTTCCTGGCTTTTCGCTGCGGGGTTTGTATCGAGACGCAGGCTGGCGCGGGAGGGGTCTAAGCTGACCAGTACAACCGTTTGGTCGCATCTGGGGTCGGGTGCGCTCATGACGAGACCTTATTGGAATACCATTCCGCGCGGTCACATTTTTTCTGTGCATAAAAATGGCGATGAACAGACCTGCCATTGGGGTATTTCATTAGGCGAGGGACGGGCTACAGCTTGCAGAAATCCCCATGGAGCAGTAGCCCGCCTTGCGGATGGCAGCATAGATAGAGAAGCGCCTGTAAATGGCAAGCCGGGAATACCAAGATTCATCGAGATGAATTTTGATTCGGGCGATGCGAATTGCGGCATATTCGATATGGTTGGGCTGTGCAATATTTTGTCGATGTCGCCGGGTTACATGTTGGCGTTACCATCAGTTGACGGGCAAGAACAACAATACGGTAATAATCCGCTGGGTAATATCGTTGTGCGACATATCGATCCAGAACAGCAATTAAGGTTTTACTAGCTTAGAAAAGCGGTGTGGACGATATGGGTACTTCGCGGCTAGCCGCCGTAGTCGCCGCAGGAAGGCGCGCGCCACGATGGGCGGCCCAGGATCGAGCTGGTTGACGCGGTAGGACGGCAATCTTGAATTGCCTCTCCTTCAGTTCCGCCGCCCAACGTTTTTATCGGCGTTATTTGCAGTCGATTTTGATGTCGTTCTGCCCGACGTATTTGCCTTGCCGGGTTGTGATAATGCAGACATCGGTAGCATCAGGCAATTGACGCGCCAAAGTCATTTGGTCCGACTCACCATACTTACACGCGAGCCATTTACCATTAGGGAAGTTGCCGTCAATTTTGTAAGTATCCACTATTGATGTCTTGGTCCTGCGCTCCGAGTCTTGTATAAGTTCACCAAGCATTTCGGGTGGCGTGCTCATAGGCGCTGCCGCATGCAGGTACAGCGGCGCGCCGACAAAGATTTTCCAGCCAGACGGCATGTCCGTAAAATGTACCGACTTCTCTGGAATAGATGAAGGGCACTCAAGGTCTGGAGGGATGGCTTGCGATATGGCCGGGGCGGTGAGCATGAGCACCGCCGCACCAAGCGCTAATCGGCGAGGGAAATTGCCTGCGACCTGGCGTCGTATGGACATTATTCGATTACGAAGAATGCATCTGCATTATTGCTAGGGCGTTTGAACTTCCCATTTTTTTCTTTTCCCAAAGACATCAGCAACCGTACAGAAATTTTTGTTTTCCCTGCTTGTTTCCACTGGTCGGCGACAAAAATACCGTTAGGACCCTGGCGGATATACAGCGCGGCATGATTACCGTGACTATGGCTGGCGTAACGCCCATTTTCAAAAGTGGCGATAGCCGTGCCTTCCCTTAAAGTTTTATTGCCGACTACCGCCTCGCCCTGACGCCAGTGCGGGGTCGTTGGAGCCCCTGCCTATTCCTGGACCAGCGCGACGCATTGACGGGTGCCCACCACTGCTTGCCCCTTAAGCGCTGCCGCTTTTGGATAAACGTGAGACATTTCAAGCCTCCATCGAATGGGACTGGGAATTTCTTAATTTACAGAGGCGAAAAAATAGCTTTTTGTACGAGGACAAACCTTCTTCTTTGGACGCTCAACTCGTTGAGGAATATCAAACGGGTGCTAATGCACGCTGCGCGCCGGTTCGCGTGCATTGCCATTATTAGAAGACAACACGGCCACGGAGTGTGTATGATGGCGGCGGCCGCCCATCCTGGACGTCGCTTTCATCCCTCCGTATAAATAAAGACTACACTTCATGCACATGACCAGCACCGTCGCGCCGCCCCTGCCCGTCACGCGATCAGGCACATTCTTCGGCGAACCGCGCGCGCTCGGCTACCTGGCGTTCACCGAGGCATGGGAGCGGTTTTCCTATTACGGCATGACCGCCATGCTCGTGCTGTACATGAGCGAATCGCTGTTCCTGCCCGGCCACGTGGAACACATCGCCGGATTCGCCACATGGCGCGCCGGCCTGGAGTCGATCTTCGGGCCGATGAGCACACTGGCGCTCGCCTCCCAGATGTATGGCATCTACACCGCGTTGGTCTATTTCACGCCGGTGCTGGGCGGTTATATCGCGGACCGCTGGCTCAGCCGCCGCTCGGCGGTGACGATAGGCGCCCTGTCGATGAGCGCCGGCCATATCGCGATGGCTTTCGATGCCTCCTTCCTGCTGGCTCTGGCCCTGTTGATCGTCGGCTGCGGCCTCTTGAAGGGTAACATTTCCACCCAGGTCGGCACGCTCTATGCGCCGGACGACGGGCCGGGACGCACGCGCGGATTTTCCATCTTCTCGATCGGCATCAACGTGGGCGCCGTGGCCGGTCCGCTGGTGTGCGGCCTGCTGGCACAACTTTTCGGATGGCACGCCGGCTTCGGCATGGCCGGCGTCTTGATGCTGCTCGGCCTGGCGACCTACCTGATGGGCTACCGCGAGCTGACCGATAGCATCGTCGCGGCGCACCCCGCCGACGTGCCGCAGGCGCCGCTCGACCGCGCGCAATGGCGCATCATCATCAGCCTGTTTGCCGTGATGGCGCTGACCATCTTCCAATCGATCGCCTATTATCAGAATTCAAACATCGCACTGATCTGGACCGAGAGCGGTGTCGACCTCGACCTGCTCGGCTTTCATGTGCCCGTGGTCTGGTTCAACTCCATCGACTCGCTGATCAGCATCATCGCCGTCCCCTTTTTGCTGGCCCTGTGGCGCCGCCAGGCGCGGGGCAGCGGCGAGCCGGGAGAAGTCGCCAAGATCGGCATCGGCGCATGGATCGCCTGCGCCGCCAACCTGCTGCTGGTGATCGGCTGCGCCACGACCGAGCGCGTGCCGGTGCTGGTGCCGGTCGCCTACGATGTGTTGCTGGGCGTGGCCTTTCTATATTACTGGCCCACCCTGCTCGCGCTGGTATCGCGCGCCGCCCCGCCACGCGTGCGCTCCATCCTGATGGGCACCGTGTTCCTGAGCCTGTTCATTGCCAATTTCATGGTCGGCTGGCTAGGCAGCCTGTACGAGCGTTTCAGCCCGCTGGAATTCTGGGCCATGCATGCGGCGATTGCGGCGACGGGGGGCGTTCTCGCGCTGGTTTTCGGACGGCGGCTTGAGCGAGCGCTGGCGACGGCGGGCAATCCGGCGCCGGTCGCTTAGATGGGCGTGGCGCCGGTTGCCGGGGCCACGATTTTGCCAGCGTGCGATGTGGCGCGAGGCTTCGCCCGCAGATAAAAAACGTCGCGTCCTTCGACCCGCTCCTGCGTCCAACCCTGCGCGGCATAGAATCGATCGGCCCTCGTGTCCATGCCGGTGCTCAATCGCACCAGCTCTCGGCCTTGCCCAAAAAGCCAGGCCGTGGCCAGGTCGAGCAACTGCTTGGCCAGCCCTTGCCCTTCGTATTTTTGCGCCAAGAACAGCGCCCAGATCGACGAATCTGTCTGGTTCGCATAACAGAATCCCGCGATAGTTCCGTCCACTTCCGCCACCCAGCCGCGCCCCAGCAAGTCCAGATAATCTTCATACATTTTCTGGGTAATGCGACTCGGATCGGAACCACATTCTCGCTCACGCTCAATCGAATCGTGGACATCGCGGGAATGTCATCAACCGTCGCCCGCCGAAAACCGCTTGATTGCATTGTTATCGCTTCCATTTTTAATGATGTCGAATCGGGCCGGCCTATCATTCGCTCGCCAGCCCGCCAAAATAATGGGCCAGCAGTTCCTTGACCGCGCCCCGCTCGCGCAGCGCGTTGGCGGCCTTGATCAACGCGGCGTTGATGGCCGGCTCCTGCACCTTGCGCGACAGGTACAGCCAGACATCGGGCTGGCTCAGTAACAGGGTCGCCCCCAGTTTTTCACGCGGCACGTTCATGGTGCGCAGCACGTAAAACATCGCGCCGCGAAAGCCGATGGCCGCTTCGTAGCGTCCTTCCAGCAGCATGCGCATGGTCTGTTCCAGGCTGCTCGTCTCATGCTTGATGATGCCGGCGTCGGCGATGGCCGCCTCCACATATTCGGCGCCGCGTATCTGCCCCACCATCTTGCCGCGCAAATCGGCCAGGCTGTGAAAGCGCGTGCCGGCGCGGCCGACGACGACGACGTCGCCTTTGAAGAACGTCGCCAACGGCGTGGCCACCTGCTCCAGCCGCGAATTGGATATCGTAATCATGATGTCGGCCAGGCCGCTCGACATCATCGCCAGCGCGCGCTGATACGGCGCCACGCTGCTGGTGATGACGATGCCGCTTTCGCGCGACACGCTGTCGGCCAGGTCCACCGCGAGGCCGCTGGCGAGGCCCGCTTTATCGAGCTGGCCGAACGGCTCTATGCCCAGGGCGACCATGCGCAGCGGGCGTTCCCGCGTGCCCAGTTGCGGACCGGCGGACGCGCCGGTTTGCGCCGCCGCCACGCCGTTCGACGCCAGCGCGGCGGCGCCCAGCGCCGTCATCAAGCGACGCCGCCGCCATCCGCTCCAGTCGTCGCCGGGCATGTCGGTCAGCTCATTTCAGGCCGGCCGACGCGCTGGGCCGGTCGGCCATGCGGTCGCGCCAGGCCTGCAAATGCGGCATGCCTTCGGCGCCGGGCCGGAACTTCATCAGCCCGCGCCCGAATTCCAGCGCGCAGAAGGCCGTGATGTCGGCGATGGTGAAGCGCGCGCCGGCGACATAGGCTTGCGTGGCCAGCGTTTGATCGAGCCAGCGCGCCGTTTCGCGCATCCGCTCGCCCTGCACCGCGCCAAATTCGGCGAACTGCGGCTGTTCCAGCTTGGCCAGGCCGGGATGCGTGTGGCGCACGCAGTTGGCGATGCCGAGCAGCAGATGCAGTTCGACGCGGCGGTCGGCCATTTCGATGAAGGCGCGTTCGTCGTAGCCTTCGCCCATCAGGTTAGTCTCTGGATGCGCGCCTTCGAGCCAGCTGCAAATGGCGCGCGTTTCGCACAGCACGCGGCCGTCGGCCAGTTCCAGCGCCGGCACGCGCGCCAGCGGATTCTTGGCCCGGTAGGCCGCGCTTTTATGTTCGTCGGCGCCGATGTCGATTTGCACGCACTCGATGCCGGCTATGCCTTTTTCGGCGATGAACATTTCAACCCGGCGCGGGTTCGGCGCGCGGGCGGTGGTGTACAGCTTCATGCTTCAACTCCTGGTGGTAAGTCGGGCGACGGGCCCGAGGAGGATGTTCCGGTCTCTGGTATTTTGCACGCATCGGCCGCAAATTGCTGCGTTTTTTCGTCGCCGGCGCGGTCGCAGCGCAGCGCCAACGCCGCCACCATCATCATAGCGCCGTTCGCGCCCGCCCCGGCGATGGCGTGGCGTATCGCCATGCTTGCCTCATTGACAAGCCATCGCTTTGGTTTTACATTCGCCGGGCCTCACCGCATCCCACCGCCGCTCCACCACAATGCCGCGCCGCCCGGCTACGCGCTGTAAGCACCGGAAAAAAGGCAAAAAAAACCAGTCGCTTCTTGCGAGGCGGCTGGTCAGAAACGCTCGTGAGCGTAGGGATGACTGTTTCCGGCGGCGATGGTGCCGCCTGGAGGGAATTTGTGCCGGTCTAATCGTCCGGCAACCTGGCGCGCAATTGGAATTGCGCGGTACAGGTGCTACTGTGCCAGCAATCGCCGGCGCCAGGCTTAGGACTTGATTAAGGAGTGGCATTTGCGGGCGTCGGACGACTTTCTGCGCCGGCGGCCGGGGAATTGGTGCCGATGTCAAGGCCATCGGCCAGCCTGCTGAGTCGCGCTTCGTGAATCCCGTGCCAGCTTGGACCCGGTGTCAGCTGAAGCGCGCTGGTGCCAGCGAGACGCATCATAAGCGTTGAATATGACGGCCCCATGACGTTCGCCGCCAACGGAATCGTGTTACCGTTCCGCAGCGGCCGCGCGCCACCGCAACCGCAACCGCCCGACTGGATCATCGATGACATCGACCGTGACACCTTCTCGCCGCGCCACCCGTGTGCGCGTCGCCGCCCCGCCGCTGGCGCCATGTGCCGCGCTGCTCATGATGCTGATCGCGCTGGCCGGCTGCGCTTCGCCGCCGCCGGCCGGCACCGCTTCGCCATCAACATCGGCGGCGGCATCGGCAGCGGCGGTGGCGGCGACGGCCTTCGACGACAGCGATTACCGGCAGGCGCGCGCCCAGGGCCAGCAGGTGCTGCGCATCGATCCGCAACGCTCGCTGATCGCCATCAACGTGCGGCGCGGCGGCACGCTGGCGCGCTTCGGCCACGACCACGTGGTGGCCGCGCGCGCCATCGAGGGCCGGGTGGCGCCGCAGCGCCAGCGCGCCGACTTCCAGTTCCGGCTCGATCAGATGACGGTCGACGAAGCGGCGCTGCGCACCGAGGCCGGCTTCGACACCCAGCCCTCGGCCGACGCCGTCGACGGCACCCGCACCAATATGCTCACGCGCGTGCTCGACGCCGAGCACTATCCGCTGGTGAAGGTCCATGCCGAAGGCGGCGGCGATGGCGCGCTGACGGTGTCGATCACGCTGCACGGCGTCACGCGCACGCAGACGATGGCGGTGCGGATGGAGCGGCGCGACGGCGCGCTGACGGTCAGCGGCAGCGTCAATCTGAAGCAGACCGATTTCGCACTGGTGCCATTCGCCGTGATGGGCGGCGCGCTGGCGGTGCAAGACCAGATGGAGCTGCGCTTCCGCCTCGTCGCGGCGGAATAAAAAAACCCGCGGCATTGCGGCCGCGGGCGAACGTTCTCAAATCGGGAGAGATCTGAAGGAATGCGGCCAGTGTGCCCGCGCCGCATGACGCCATGATGACAAACGCGCGCTTTTCGCCGCTCCCCCCGCTACACCGGCATGACACATGCGCCGACGGGGAAATCATGACAGCAGCCGACACTATCATCACTTTGGAACTGGGCCACTACCGCCTGCGCGAGCAGATCGCCGGCTCGGCCTACGGCGTCGTATGGCGCGCCAGCGGGCCGCGCAACACGCGCGACGTCGCGCTCAAGCTCATCAACCAGGAGCAGATGGCGCGCGCCCTGCCGCCGCAGCGCGAACGCTGGATCGCCAGCGCCGCCAACGAAATCGCGTTTCTGCAATCGCTGGAACCGTGGGACGAGCGCCACATCGTGCGCCTGCTCGACAGCGGCTGGCACGACGGCCTGCCGGTGCTGGCGCTGGAGCTGATGGCGACGGACCTGGGCAAGCACGTCGCCGCCGTCGGGGCGCGCGGCGACCGGCTCCCCTTCCCCCACATCCTCGACTGGATAGGGCAAATCAATCAGGCGCTGGCCAAGGTACACCAGTACGGCTGGCGCTATCTGGACCTGAAACCGGCCAACCTGCTGTTCGACGCCCAGCTCAACACCGTCAAGCTGGCCGATTTCGGCACCAACCGGCTGCTCGGCGAGGTCCACGCGCATTCCTACGCCGGCACCGCCAACTGGCAGGCGCCGGAACAATTCTTCGGCGCCGCCGACGGTTACCAGACCGGCGCGCGCAGCGATTATTTTTCGCTCGGCGCCATCTTTTACTTCCTCGTCACCGGCGGCCAGCCGCTGCGCTTTTGCAACGACTGCGGCGCGGCCTACCGCGAGCACCACACCGGCGGCGCCGCCATCCTGAGGCAGGCCAACAACGGCGCCATCCCGGCCTCGCTGCACGCCGATGAGGAGGCGCGCTTCGTCGAGCGCATCGCCGCCACCGACCCGCAAGCCTGCGACGCCGCGCTTGCGCTGCTGCGCGCCCTGCTCGACACCGACCCGGCGCGCCGGCCCTGCCACGCGATCCAGATCAGCCGCATGCTCGCCAGCGCCTGCGATGCGCTCGACCGCCGCCACGGCAGCCTGCCGGAACTGGTGCGCGGCATCGGCCGCCCGACCGCCGGCAACGGCTGGAATCAACTCCGGGGACGATGATGATGAACCTCGCCTTCCGCCTGCCGCCCCGCTACGCATTCCGCGCCCCGCACAGCGCGCCCACTTCCGCGCTGTACGATATTTTGCGGTCGGTGTACGGTGCGGCGCGGCGCTATTCCGCGCCGACCATCACCGCCATCGTGCTCGCGCTGCTGTGCGCCTTGCAGGCATGGACCTTGTGGCGCGCGCCGGCCGCGTGGTTCCCGTCGCTGATAACGATACAGCTGAAGGCCGGCGAGACGCTGGTGCTCGGCCAGCGCGAACTGGCCGCGCCGCAGGCCGACAAGGCCCACCTGGCCCTGCGCCGCGACGCGGACGGCGCCTGGATGTTGCGCAACCTGAGCGCTGCCAAGCAGGTGGTGCTGCAATATGCGGCCGGCGAGCAGCGCATGGGCAGCGTCACGCTGGCGGCTGGGCAGCGTTTTTTGGTCGAGAACAAATCGTTCGATATCGAATCATCGAGCGCGTATGAAATCAGCTTCACGCAACAGGGCCGGCACTGGCGCTACGACGGCGCGACCCTGTACCGCGACGGCCACGCCCAAGGTGGCTGCGCCGACGCCCACCTGTCGGCGCGCGCGCTGGCGCTGTGGAACCGCGCCGTGCCGCGCGCGCTGACGGTGCCGCACGCGCTGTCCTTCGGCGGCAACGTGTATTGCGACAACCGGCTCGGCCTCGAAGGCGTCACGCCCGGTTCGGCCTACCTGGCGCGCAACGACGGCGCGCTGCGGCTGTCGGCCGGCAGTCCCGATGGCGACCGCGCCGCGCTGACGCTGCAAACCGGCGCAGGTTCCAACGCCAGCTCCGTGGACCTGCGCCAGCAAGAGCTGCCGCTGGCCGGCGTGAGCGCGATCATCGTCGGCCACACCCGCTTCCAGCTCGACGACCAGGGCGGCCATCTGACGCTGGCGCCCAGCCGCCACCTGGCCTTGTTCAACGTGGCGCAACAGAAGCTGCCGCCGCAAATCGGCTGGCAATGGCAGCAGCGCGCGCTGTGGAGCGGCGCGCACGGCGGCGCGATCTGGCCCGCGCTGGCCGTGGCCATGCTGCTGATATTGAGCTCCACGGCGAGCGGCCCGCGCTGGCAGGCGAGCGCCGCGCTGGCGTCGTCGACGCTGATGCTGGGCGCCGGCCTCGCCGCGCTGATGCTGCAACGGGCCGGCCATCCGCCCAGCGCCGCCTGCTCGATGGCGCTGGCCGCCGGCGCCGCGTATCTGTGGCTGCTGCTGCCGGGACGCTGGTCGCCGATCGCCGCCGCCGCCGTCGTGCTGCTGGCCACCGGCCTGCTGCTGCAACTGGAACTGGGACTGGGCGTGAACGAATCGTCGTGGCTCAACTACTTCCAGAAAAGCGCGGCGCTGCTGGCGCTCGGCGTCGGCGCCGGCGGCTGCTGGCGGCTGTGGGCGCGGCGCTACCGCGCCCACCTCGGCCAGCGCGGCATCGAATGGCTGCTGGCGCTGTTCGCGGCGGTGGCGCTGGGCGCGATGGCGGCCGAGGTATTGTGGGGCGATGAAACCGGCGTCTTCGATTTGCAGCCGGTGGAACTGGCCAAGCTGGCGCTGACGGCGCTGACGGCGCACGCGCTGGCGCTGCGATTCAGCTGGCACGCGCCGCAGACCGGAGCGGCCGGCATGGGCGCGCGCTGGCTGCGGCTGATCGCGCCGGCGCTGCTGTTCCTCGCGCTGCTGGGCCTCGCGCTGGTGCAGGTCGACGATTTTTCGCCGCTCATTTTGCTGCTGGTGTGGAGCACGGCGATGGCCTTCGCCTACGCCATCGCGGCGCGCAACCGGGTGCTGGCCGCCAGCCTGGCCGCGCTGGTGCTGGCGGCGGTGGCCGGCGTGGTCTACATGCGCTGCGTCGGCACCGACGACCTGATTAAATGGGGCTTCTATGCCGACCGTTTCCTGGTCTGGCTGGACCCGGCCGAACATCCGCACACCGGCCAGCAGCTGCTGCTGGGCGCGCGCGCCATCACCGACGGCGGCTGGTGGGGCAGCGACCACCTGCTCGGCTTCAGCACCCTGGGGCTGTCGGCCGGCGGCGCCATGCGCATCCCGGCGGTGCAGGACGATTTCGCCGCCGCCTTCTTCCTGAACCGGCATGGCCTGGTCGGCGCCCTGCTGCTGTGGGCCGTGCAGGCCGCGTTCGTGGCCGCCATCGCCCAGCTGGCGGCGCGCGCCTACAGCGCCAGCGCGGCCGCGCGCGACTTCCGCCAGGCCCGCTCCGGGCGCTTCGCCTACTTCATGCTGTGCGGCGGCGCCGCCTTCGTGCTCGGCCACTTCTTGCTGTCGTGGGGGACCAACCTCGCCATCTTCCCCATCATGGGCCAGCCGATGAGTTTCTTGTCGGCCGGCGGCAGCCACCTGCTGTTTTTCCTGTGCCCCCTGCTAGCCTTTTGTGCCATCAGCGCCCAATCTTTAGAGGAGAATGAACCATGCCGATCTACGTCCAACACGAAGTCCTAGGGCGGATTCCCGATGTCTTCAACGCCGAGGCGATCTGGCAGGCGCCGGGGCTGGCGCTGATTTCGCGCCGCCCGCTGCTGCGCGACCTGCTCGAACGCAGCCCGCGCGAGCACAAGGGCCGCGCCGCCACGCGCTGCTTCTCGCATGTGACGCTGATGCTGCCGCAGGAAGAGGTCGACGACGACTATCACCTCACGCGCGGCGCCAAGGCGCGCGACCTGGCGCAGACGCTGACGGCGCTGCATCAAAAGGATTTCGGCGACCTGCTCGGCGCCGACCAGGTGCGCTACGACGTCGTCGGCACCGAGGCGCTGGCGCCGGGCCAGATCGAAGTCAAGTTCGGCCACGCCGTCTATCTGCCGGCGGCCGACGAAAAAATCCTCTACAACGTCAGCGTTTCGCGCGACAGCGCGATCTGGCAGCCGGTCTGCCTCATCTATCCGAACCAGCGCCTGGCGCTGGTCGGCGGCGACCCGGCCAACGCCAGCTTCGTGGCCCAGGCCTGGCCGTTCGGCGCCGAAGGCGCGGTCCTGATTATCAACGACGGCCCGGACGCGCCGCCCATCGTCCAGATGCGGCCCAAGGAATTCTTCGACTGCCGCTACGATGCGCGCGGCGGCTACTACACCATCAAGTCGACCCGCGGCGGCATTGATGAACTGGGCGGCAGCCCGCGCCTGCTGCTGAAGGTGACGCGCGTCGGCCCGCCGCCGCAGGCGATGCGGTCGGCCACGCCGATCGCGCTGTCGGCGCGGCAGCCGGCGGTCGCCGGCGCGGCCATGCCCGCCATGCCGGCGATGGCGCCGACCTTGGCCGCAACGGTTCCGGCGATGGCCGCCGCCAAGCCGGCCGTGTGGCAAAGCCGCTCCGGCGCGGCCGCCGCCGACCATCGGCCGCATCAGCCGCGCGGCAAAACGCGCCATCAGCGCCAGCACGGCGCCATCGATCAGACGGCGGTCCCGATCAGCCACCAGCCGAGCAATCAGGCCGGCGAAAGCGACGCCACCTACGCGCCGATCTCGCAGCAGCGCGTCAGCCTGGTGGCGCTGGCGCTGCCGCGCCTGAGCCGCTACCGCGACACCGGCGCCGCCGCGCTGGAACTGCCGTTCAACAGCGCGCTGGCGCTGTGCGCCGACGGCGACGCCGACCAGGCCATCCGCTTCACCGTCAACGCCGCCGATGAACTGTACGCCAGCACCGCCGCCGGCCGCCAGCGCATCACGGCGCCGGCCAGCTTCGCGCCGGTCGACGCCCGCGCCATCGCGCTGCTGGCCGTGCCGGCGGCGATGGCCGAACGCTACTGCGCCACACTGTGCCTGGCGCAGCCGGTGGCGGTGGCCGTCGCCAGCGGCGCGCGCTTCACCTTCGGCCGCAGCTCGGCGATGCTGGCCGCGCTGCGCGTGCTCGATTCGCCGCGCTTCCTGCAACCCGGCGCCCACCTCGCCGCCGATGCCGGCGCCGCCAGCGCCGACCGCATCGGCCTGTCGCGCAAAGCCTTTAGTTTCGAGGCGTCGCCGCAGGGTTTCAAGATCGGCCGCCTGGCCGCGACGCAGGCGCTGTACCACCTCGACGAGCGCATGGAATTCGTCGCCGCCATCGGCGAAGCCGGCGCCGACGCGCCCTATCTGCTGCCGGCCGGGCATCATCTGGTGGCGGGCCACTACGTGCTGCGCTTCGACGCGTGAACGCGGATCAACGGGCCGGGAGCCAGCATGCAGCTCGATAAATTCTACGGCGTCGGCGCCTTCGCGGCCGGCCTGATACTGACGCTGTTCCTGGCGGCCTACCTGACACCGCGCGCGTGGTGGAAGCGGCCCAACGCGCGCGCGCTGCTGATACTGGTGGCCGGCGCGTGGGGCTTCGGCAGCGCGATTTTGTACTTCGCGCACATCAAGCCGGCGCAGGCGGCCGACGCGGCGCCCGATTACGCGGTCTCCCTGCCGCCGCCGCCGGAAGCGCCGCAGCCGCCGGCCACCGGCGGCCCGCGCGCGAACGCGCTGATCGCCGGCCGTCCCTTCCAGGTCCACTGCTATCTGAACCTGCGCGCCTCGGCCGGCGTGCACGCGCCGCGCATCGCCGTGGTGCCGATCGGCGCCACCGTCACCCCGACCGGCGCGCGCGACGGCGACTGGTGGCAGATCAAGGCCAGCGTCGACGGCCATGACAGCGTCGGCTGGGTCAGCAGCCTGTGGCTGCGCCGGAGCGGCGAATGAGCGCGCCGCGTGCGCAGGCGCAAACGGCCGACGCCGGCGGCCCGATTTCGGCTAAGCTGTGGCCATTCCCGACCAGGGCTTCAGGGCCGAATACACCGATGACATCATTGAGCGATACGCTGGCGTTCGGCGCGGGACTGGACGTGGCGGCCGACAGCCGCGCCAGCGTCAGCCGTTTGCAGGCGCCGGAAAACCAGGACAATTTCGTGCTGATCGACGCCGCCGGCCGCGCCGTCTACATGCGGGACCAGCGCCAGCACAGCGTGCAGCTCGACGGCTGGCCGCGCGGCCACGTCCGGCTGGCGGTCCTCGACGGCATGGGCGGCCACGGCCAGGGACGCGAGGCGGCCGAAGCGGTGGCGGCCGGCCTGCTGCTCATCCCCGCCTGCGACTCCATCGAAGAACTCAGCGCCCGCCTCGACGCGCTGCACAGCACCCTGCAAATGCAGTTCCGCCAGCCCGGCGACAACGACGATTTCCGCCGCCCCGGCACCACGCTGACGCTGCTGGAGCTGGCGCCCGATCAGGCGCCGCTGCTGTACCACGTGGGCGATTCGCGGCTCTACGAAATCACGGCGGCTGAAGTGCGGCCGCTGACCATCGACCACGTGCCGGCGACGTCGTTCGCGCTGCACGGCCTGCTCGGCGCCCAGGAATGGTGGCAGCAGGTGCATGGCGAGCACCGGGCCCAGATTTCGCAGGCTTTCATCCTCGGCAACGCCTTCGCCAATCCGCAAGTGCTCGACAACGATCTGCTGACGCTGGACGCCGCCCACCTGCCGCCCTTCCTGCGCCAGATGACGGACCGCCGCGCGCTGGCGGTGCGGCACGACGCGGTCTATCTGCTGGCGACGGACGGCTTCTGGGCCTGCCCGAGGCCGCAGAACTGGATCGCGCGCTGGCCGGCGCTGCTGGGCCGGCCGGAGCGCCGCGCGGCGGCCACGCTGGCGGCGCTGTTCGGCGAGTTTTGCGACCATCCGCCGGCCGATTTGCATGTCGATAACCTGACCGCCATCGTGATCCGTTTTCCATCCCGCCGGCCGGATCAAAACGATAATATTGACGAAACGGCATTGCCAAATCACCGGTAAGGAGCGGGTTTCCAGCGCTGTTCATGACTTAGGCCGCCACAGTGTGGCGCGGCGCCGAATATATCGACTACAGGGCTACGTACGATTGCCAAAGACCAGTAAAAGCGCCTACACTCTCGCTTACATTACAGGTCCGCGACGCCATGAACAAATGCAGCAACTCCGATCACCCGCATTGCACATACTGGGTCATGCCCGGTCAGCAAGCCTGCGAAGGCGGCCACGGCCAGCCTGACGCGGCGGCGTCGGCGCTGGTCGCTACTGCGGCGGCGGCCGCGGCGGCGCCCGCCAACTCCAGTTTCGAGCTGCTGCACACGCTGCGCGCCCACGCCCACGGCACGGCGCCGGACTCAGACGCGCTGGCCGCCGCCGGCGCCAACGTCGCCCACGACATCCACGCCAGCGCCGCCTACGCGCGTCCGATCCCCCGTTCGCTGGCGCGGCCGCAGCTGCACATCAGCGGCTTCGACCCGCGCGCCGCCGGCGGCCGCCAGACCCTGAAAATGGAATTGCGCGGCATGCCCGACGCCTGCGCGCCGCAACTGGCGCTGCAATTGCAGTCCGACCTGATACCGAACGGCGCGTCGCGCCAGCAGTTCGTGCGTTCCACCAATGGCGACTGGCGGCCCGCGTTCGTCGAATTCTCGTCGCGCGGCCAGGAGCACGGCCAGTACCAGATCGCCATCGAGCTGCTCAGCGAGCACGCGGGCGCTGCCGCCCGCAAATGGGTCTGCACCTTCGTGATTTTGGTGCCGCGCCCGGACGCGACGCTGAGCGACATCCACCGCATCTTCCTGAGCACCCACAAGAATGTGCGCGTGATGGCCGACGACGCCTCGATCGCGCGCGTCACCGCGCAGGGCGGCGAGAGCATGGACATCGCCGTCACGGCGCGCAACGCCGGCATCGCCCACCTCGACCTGGGCACGCCGTCCGGCAAGATCGACCTTGGCTTCCCGACCATCGCCTGGGATGAGGACTTGATCGAAATCGACATGCCGGCCGCCGCCGCCGTCCACCCGCATCCCAGCACGGCGGCCTGCCTCGTCAACGCCGTGCCGGACGCCGGCACGCAGCGCCAGATCCGCTTGTTCGCGCTCGACGAATGCGTGTTCGGCCGCTTCGAGCTGGTCGATCCGGAAGCGGACGTGCTGCTCAAGCACTACGGCGAGCACGGCTCCGACAGCGACGGCCTGACGCGCCGCCTGTCCGGCCGCCACGCCGTGATCCGCCGCAACGGCCACGGTTTCGACATCGAAGACGTGTCGCGCTACGGCATCCTGCTCGACGGCGTCTGGCCCGGCAAGCACAAGCCCACGGCGCTGCGGTTGGGCATGCGCATCGAGCTGAGCGCCAGCATCAAGGGCATCGTCGTGCTGTCGGTGACGGCGATCATGAAGCACGCCGTGATTTTGCACCGCATCGACGGCGGCGCCCAGGCCGAGTGCTACTACCTGCTGGCGCCGGAGACCCATCCCGGCTATCCGATGCCGCCGTTCGCGGCCGCGCCGAACGCGGCGGCGCTGCCGCTGCTGATCCACCACGACGGCGGCTTCTGGCACCTCGACCAGCTGAGCGGCAAGGAGACGGCGCTGACGCCGGCCACGCCGCTGGAAAAACTCAGCCGCGTGGCCAGGCACAACCGCTTCGCCAGCGAGCCGTACCCGGAAAGCTGGATCATCCACACCGGCGCGCAGGACGCGCACAACACGGTGGCGGCGCAGGATTTGCATACGGCGTGATGAGGCCAACCTAAGCCGGTGTTGCCCGACCAAACCGAAGTCCACGCCGTTCCCGCCACACCCGGCCGCACACCCACCGCCGGGCCGCGTCGGCGCGCTCGTCGACCGCGATGCGGCATCGCCGCCACAGTCGAAATAAATTTCGCGAAATATTTAAGTTCTTGCGCGATCCGGTCGCCCTGCTTTACCAAGTACACCGCCGCAGTAGTATAGTGGGCATGGTTCGCCTTTGCTTGCTCATCGAATTTCTCTGCGGGGAGTTCTTCCATGCTTAGCCTCCATACCAATAGCGCGTCGCTGGCCGCCCAAAACGCCATTTCGACGACGCAGAAGGCGTTGTCCGTATCGCAAACCCGGCTCAGCACGGGCCTGCGCATCAACTCGGCGCAGGACGACGCGGCCGGCTTGCAAATCGCCACCCGCCTCAAGGCGCAGACCAGCGGCATCGCCGTGGCCCAGCGCAACACCCAGAACAGTATTTCGCTGATGCAGACGGCCGACGGCGCGCTGTCGGAAACGACCAATATCCTCAGCCGCATGAAGGACCTGGCCACGCAGGCCGCCGACGGCTCGTCGACGACGACCGACCGCACCGCCATCCAGTCCGAATACGACAGCCTGACCAGCGAGCTGAGCAACATCGTCGCCAACACCGCCTTCGGCGGCACCAAATTGCTCAACGTCGGCACCGGCAAGTTCAGCACGGCCGGGGCCGACGCCAACGGCGGCGTCACCTTCCAGATCGGCGCCAGCACGGCCGAATCGACCACCGTCAAGCTAGGCACGCAACTGACGGCGCTCGACTCCTCCTTCAGCGCCGCCGCCACCGAATACAACGGCAGCACCGGCGCCGCCTCCACCGGCGGCACCGAGATGACGGGCGGCTCGGCCGGCACTTTCATCGACTCGCTCGCCAGCGCCATCGACGCCGTCTCCACCGTGCGCTCGGCGCTGGGCGCGGCCTCGAACAGCCTCGACCACGCGTACAACAACCTGTCCAACATCGCCACCAACACCATCATCGCCACGGGCCGGCTGGAAGACACCGATTTCGCCGCCGAAAGCGCGAATTCGGTCTCCAATCAGTTGCTGTTGCAGGCCGGCACGACGATGCTCAAGCAGAGCAACAGCATCTCCTCGCTGGTCATTTCGCTGCTGCAAACCTGACGCCCGGGCGGACGCGGACGGGCGCGGCCGGCCGCGCTGCGCTTGCCCTCCCCCTTACTATTATTCTTACGTTTACTCCGGCTCGCGCCGGGCGTCGACGCATTGCCGGCGTCGGTGCAGTAACGCACGGTCGGGCGGCGGCGGCGCGCGCTAAGCTGCGCTCATCCCGTCACCACACCGCGAAGCCATGAACACACCGCCCCCACTGAAGCTCGTTAGCTGGACGCTGGCGACGCTGCTCGCGCTACTGCTGCTGATCGTGGTCTTTCTGCTGACTTTCGACTGGAACCACGCGCGGCCCTATATCAACCGCAAGGTTTCCGCCGCCACCGGCCGCGAATTCGCCATCGACGGCGACCTGGCCCTGCACCTGGTGCGCGACCACAGCGGCGCGAGCGGCTGGCGGCGCTTCGTGCCGCAGTTGCAGGTCAGCGCAGACCGGGTCCGCATCGGCAATCCGGACTGGAGCACCGTCGGCCCGCGCCTGGCCGAGGCGGGCCGCATCGTCGTCACCGTGCGGCCGCTGCCGCTGTTCGACCGCCACGTGGTCCTGACCGGTTTGACGCTGGCGGCGCCGCAGCTGGCGCTGCAACGGCGCGCCGACGGCAGCAACACCTGGACCTTCAAGGACAACGGCCCCTCGACCTGGCAGTTCGATGTGCAGCGCCTGAGCTTCAGCGACGGCAGCGTGCACTACCGCGACGACGGCATCGCCCTCGACCTGCTGGCCAAGGCCACCTCGCTGGCCGCGCCGGCCACAGCCGCGACCGCGACCGCGACCGCGACAACCCCAACTCCTGCGACTCCGGCCGCACCGGCCACCGCCGCGACGCCCGCCTACGGCATGCAGTTCACCCTGGGCGGCAGCTACCGCAAGGCGCCCATCAGCGGCGGCGGCAAGGCCGGCGCCGTGCTGGCGCTGCGCGATGCCGACGCCGTCTATCCGGTCGAGGCCAAGGCCAGCATCGGCCAGAACCGGATCGCCATCGCCGGCACGCTGACCGAGCCGACCGCGCCCCAGGGCATGACGCTGCGTTTGTCGCTGGCCGGCGCCAGCATGGCCGAGCTGTATCCGCTGACCGGCGTGCTGCTGCCCGAAACACCGCCCTACGCCATCCACGGCCGCCTGATCGGCAAGCATGGCGGCGCAAGCTGGGACTGGACGTATCAAGACTTCAGCGGCACCGTCGGCGGCAGCGACCTGGCCGGCACGCTGGAATACCTGCCGCGCCAGCCGCGCGCGCTGCTGCGCGGCGCCGTCACGTCGCAACAGCTGCGGCTGGCCGACCTGGGCCCGTCCATCGGCGCCGGCACGGACGACGCCCAGCCCGCCCGCGACCACGGCCCCGCGCAGCCGGCCGGCAAGGCGCTGCCGGTCGCGCCCTTCGACACGGCGCACTGGGGCGCGCTCGACGCCGACGTCAAGTTCACCGGCAAGCGTTTGGTGCGCACCCACGACATCCCGCTCGACAACGTGGTGGCCGACATCCACCTGAAAAACAAGGTGCTCAGCCTGACGCCGCTGAACTTCGGCTTCGCCGGCGGCGCCATCGCGTCCGACATCGCGCTCGACGGCCGCCAGTCCGCCATCGCCGCGCACCTTGAGGTGGCGGCCCGCCACCTCAAGGTGCGCGAACTGTTCCCCAAGCTGCAATCGATGCAGGCCAGCTTCGGCGAGGTCAACGGCGACGCCGCCCTGAGCGGCCACGGCAACTCGGTCGCGGCCATGCTGGCGACGGCGAACGGCGAGGCGGGGGCCGTCGTCAGCAACGGTTCGGTCAGCCACTTCATCCTCGAAGCGGCCGGCCTCAACGTCGCCAACGCCGTCTTCGTCAAGCTGTTCGGCGACCAGCAGATCAAGCTCAACTGCATGGTCAGCGACTTCGCCGTCACCAACGGCCGCGCCGACACGCGCCGCTTCGTGCTCGACACCGACAACGCCGTCGTCGACATCAACGGCGACGTCGACCTGGCGCGCGAACAGCTCAACCTCGACATCCGGCCGCAAACCAAGGGCGCGCGCATCTTCTCGCTGCGCACGCCGCTGTACGCCAAGGGCACGTTCGAGCATCCCGACGTCGGCCCCTACAAGGGTCCGCTGGCGCTGAAGGCCGGCGCCGCCGTCGCGCTGGCGGCGGCCGTCACGCCGCTGGCCGCCGCGCTGCCGCTGGTCAATCTGGGCAGGGTGCCCGACACCGATTGCGCCGCCGCCATCGCCCAGGCCGAACAAACCCGCAGCGCGCCCAAGGCGCCCGCCCCGACCGCGACCACCCGCGCGCAGCTGGGCCAGGGCCGCACGAAAGCCCGGTAAGCCGGGGCAATCCGGCGGCGGCGCGCAGGCGGTGCATATCCGGCGCGGGGTGGGCGCAATGAGGGCAGCAATGAGGGGAACGACGAGGTGGGAACAACGATGCGGAATGGCCGCCTTACGTTTTTTGGGTAAGGAGCCGTGGCCGCGGGACCGACGGTGTGACGTCAGACGGCCGAAGTCGGCTGGGCCATGAATTTGAGCGCGAAATTAGCGTGGATGGCGTCTTCTATCGATTTCCGGTAGCGCCGTTTGGCCAGCGTGCGCGAACGGTGCTTTTGCGCCACTTGCTCGATGGCTTTTTCGACCAGCGAGGCCGGCAATAAAAACAGGCCGTCGGCGCGCTCCTCGCCGCCCAGCTGGCGCCAGAAGTCGTCGTAGTCGAAGAAGGTGCCGACCTCCGCCGTCTTGCCGTACGACAGTTGCCGCGTGGTCGACACGCCGACGATGCGGTCGACGCCCAGCGCGCGGCCGATGGCTTCGACGGCGCACAACAGTATCCGCGCGGGGATGATGTCTTTCATCGCCTTGGTGGCCGCCCGCAGCGTATCGAATTTTCCCGGCACGCCCTGGATGCGGCCGACAAACAGCGCCCGGCTCGCATCGGCGATGCCCCAGCAGTGAAACGCGATCTTTTCCGGCACCAGGGTCATGCACAGCACCGACAGCGGCACCGCGTCGCTTTCGAAAATGATGGCGATATCGCCTTCATGATCGTGCAGGCGATCCGGGAGCTTGGCGTCGCGCGGAAACGACAGGCGCACGCGGAACGTGGCGCCATTCACCTCCTCTTGCCACAGCACCAGGCTCTGGCCCAGCAGTTGCGGAAAGAAATTCGGCGACACGCAGGCGCCCAGCACGGAATAGTGATAGTTCATCACTTCCAGCGACTGCGCCGTCGACAGCGAATGCAACAGATAGTTTTCGCGCAAATACTTGTAACGGATGGTGGGGTAGCGGTGCAGCAGCGGCCGGGTGATGGGGTGATTGAGCGTTGTCATCAGCCGCCGGTGACTGCGCAAATGCAGCAGCAGCGGCACGGCGCGTTTCCACACCAGCAGCCGGGCCCGCGCAACCCAGTGGCGCAGCGCCGCGCCCCCGCTTCCGCCCGCTTTCACGCCTACGGCTATCGTTTCCATCATATAGACCCTTATCGATTTATCATTACAAAGATGCGATATTGATACCATTGGTAGATTACCTAATTAACAAGAATCACCTTTTGTAACGTATTGTAGCGACGTAAAATAAACGCAACATTACAGTTTGGAAAGGTTTAATTCCTTGCATGAATTAAGTTTCAGCTACCGGTATTTCTTGTCGATCAGCAAAGGAATTTGACAATGGCCAAGGCCGCGCGCGGCCGATGGCGGCGGCACTAGAGCAGGATGAAGCGGACGATCAGGGGGAAGAACAGGGGAAGGGCGGCGCCCGTGGGCGCAGCGATGCTGCGGGAGGGAATCGTTGTCAGGGTGGACGGCGCGGGCGGTGCCCGCGCCGTCCCGGATTCAGGCCGGCGGACGCTTGGCCGGCAGCGGTATCCACTCGGTTTCGCCGGGAACCTGGCCGAAGCGCTGCGCCTCCCAGTCTTCCGACGCCTGCACGATGCGCTCCTTGCTCGACGAAACGAAATTCCACGAGATGAAGCGGTGGCCGTCGAGCGCCGCGCCGCCGATGACGACGAACTGCGTCGCCTCCAGCGCCGTCACGCGCGCCGGCGCGGCCGTGTCCAGCAGCGCCATGGTGTGCGGCGGCACTTCGGCGCCGTCGATGGCCAGCTTGCCGCCGATGGCATAAATGGCCGCTTCGGCCGGCAGGTCGGCCAGGTCGATCCGCCCGCCCGCCGTCAACGTCACGTCCAGGTACAGCGTCTGGTCGTAGGTGGCCACCGGCGACGTCAGGCCGAAGGCCGAGCCGATCAGCACCCGCACCGTCGCGCCGTCGGCCGCGTACACGGGAATGGCGGCGGCCGGCGTGTGGGCGAAATGCGGCGCGTCTTCCTCGTGCGCCCGCGGCAGCGCGGCCCACAGCTGCAAGCCGTGGGCGCGGTGCGGCCGGCCGGCCAGGTCCTTCGGCGTGCGCTCGGAATGGACGATGCCGCGCCCCGCCGTCATCCAGTTGATGGCGCCCGGCTCGATGCGCTGGAACGTGCCGAGGCTGTCGCGGTGGTCCATCGCGCCCTCGAACAGATAAGTGACCGTCGCCAGGCCGATGTGCGGGTGCGGCCGCACGTCGTGGTTGGCGTCGGGCGCCACGTCGATGGGGCCGAAATGGTCGAAGAAGATGAACGGCCCGACCGCCTGCCGCACCGCCGCCGGCAGGTAGCGCCGCACGATGAAGCCGCCGCCCAGATCCTTTTCGTGGCCGTTCAATAAATGGGAAATGGTCATGGTCGCTTACCCCAGTACGGTGGTGATTTCGGTCGTCACGGCCGTCATCAGTTTGTGGATCGGGCATTTGACGGCGACCGACAACAGTTCCTGGCGCTGCGCCTCGCTCAAGTCGCCGCTCAGGTGCAGCGTGGCGGCCAGCCGGTAGACGCCCTTGCGTTCGTCGGCCGCGTCGCGCTCCAGCGTCACGTCGACGTTTTCCAGCGCGATGCCCTTGTGGCGCGCGTACCAGACCACGGTCAGCGCCTTGCACGCGCTGATGGCCGCGTCGTACAGGTCGTGCGGCGAGGGGCCGGCGTCGCTGCCGCCCTCTTCCACCGAACTGTCGGCCGAGATCAGGTGGTTGCGGACGTGGACGATGTGGCGCATCGGCAGCGAACGGTCGCGGAGGACGGAGACGGTCATGGGTGTTCCTTTTATAGAGTGCGCGGCGTGACGAAACCGCCAATGTACACCGTTTGGCACCGTTTGACATGCCCAAGATGGGGGCCGGGGCGCGCACTCGGTACGCTGGCGCACAGTCGCGCCGGCCGCCAGGCGTTAGGGTTCCTCCCATCCGATTCCTGCCCGGCGCCGCCGGCACCACTGAGCGACATCATGACCCCTACCGCCCTACCCCAACGCACGCTGACGGCCCTTTGCGTGGCCGCCGCCCTCGGCCTGATGAGCGCCCCGGCGCTGGCCGACCCCTCCACCCGCGTGGCGCGCCTGGCCTATGCCGACGGCGCCGTCAGCTTCTCGCCGGCCGGCGACAACAGCTGGCTGCAGGCGCCGCTCAACCGGCCGCTCGCGTCCGGCGACCGGGTCTGGGCCGACAGCGGCGCGCGCGACGAGCTGCAAGTGGGCGGCGCCGCCGTGCGCATGGATGGCGGCTCGCTGCTCACGCTGCTCAACGTCAGCGACAACACCACCCAGCTGCAACTGTCGCAGGGCCGCGTCGTGCTGCGCGTCGGCCACCTCGATCCCGACCAAGTGATGGAAATCGACACGCCCAACCTGGCCTTCACGATACGCCGTCCCGGCCACTACCGCATCGACGTCGACGCCGCCGGCAACACCACGGCCGTCACCGTCGGCGAAGGCCAGGGCCAGGCTTACGGCGAAGGCAACACCTATCTGATCGACGCCGGCCAGTCCTACCGTTTCGGCGGCACCGACCTGCACAATTACACCGTCACCACGGTCGGCGCGCCCGACGAATTCGACCGCTGGGCCACCGCGCGCGACCGCCGCCTGGTCCACTCGCAGGCGGTGCGCTATGTCTCGCCCGACGTCGTCGGCTACCAGGACCTGGACGACGCCGGCAGCTGGCGCACCGTGCCCGAATACGGCCCGGTGTGGACGCCGTCGCACGTGGCGTCGAACTGGGCGCCGTATCACGACGGCCACTGGGCTTGGGTCGATCCGTGGGGCTGGACCTGGGTCGACGACCAGCCGTGGGGCTTCGCCGTCACCCACTACGGCCGCTGGACCAATATCCAGGGCAGCTGGGGCTGGGTGCCGGGGCCGATCCACGAACGGCCCGTGTACGCGCCGGCGCTGGTGGCATTTGTCGGCGGCGCCGCGCTGCTGCTGTCGGAACGGCCGGGCAGCCACGGCGTGGCCTGGTTCCCGCTGGCGCCGCGCGAAGTGTACCGGCCCGCCTATCACGTCAGCCAGAACTACTTCACCCATATCAATGCCAGCAACACCGTCATCAACCGGACCGAGATCACCAACGTCTATAACAACAACGTCACCAACATCAACTACGTCAACCGCGGCGTGCGCGGCGCCGTGACGGCCGTGCCGACGGCCACCTTCGTCCACGCCCAGCCGGTAGGACGCGCGGCCGTGGCGCTGTCGTCGCAGATGCTGGCCCACGCCCCGGTCGTGGCCGGCGCCGCCATCGCGCCGCAGCGCGACAGCCTGGGCGAACAGCGCCAGGGCCATCGCCCGGCCGAGGCGCTGCTGACGCGGCCGGCCATCGTCAAGACCGCGCCGCCGGCGCCGCCGCCATCGTTCGCCAGTCGTCAACCGGCGCTGGCGGCCAGCGCCGGCCGGCCGCTCGACGCCGAGGCGATGGCGCGTCTGCATGGCGCTCCCGCGCAGGCGGCGCCGCCATTCCACATGGCGCATGCGCCCGACCATGCGCCGGCCGGGCATCCGCCCGCTCCCGCCGCCGCTGCGCCGCTGGCGAACACCGTTGCGCCGCTGCCGAATACTGCGGCCATGCAGCATCCGCCCCACGAGCAGCGCCCGGCGGTCGCGGCGCCGCCGCATCAGCTGGACCAGCAAAGCATGCAGCAGCAGGCGCAAGCGGCCCATCACGATAACGGCGCGCACCGCGACCAGCCGCCGCATCCGGTGGCCGCCTTCACGCCGCAAGCGGACCACGCACCGGGGATTACGCCGCAACAGCAAGCACCGCAACCGGAACCACAGCAGCAGCAGCAGCAACAGCAGCAACGTCTAGCCCAGCAACACGTTCAGGAGCAACAACGCGCGCAGGAGCAGCAACACGTGCAGACGCAACCACACGAGCAACTGCACGAACAACAACACGCTCAGGAACAGCAACATCGGCAAGAGCAGCAACACCAGCAGGAACAGCAGCATCCAGCACAGGCCAAAGCGCAAGAGCAGCACGCACCGCCGCCGAAGCCGCAAGCACAGGCTGAGCACCGCGAGCCGCCGCAGCAGATGGCGCAAGCCAAACCGCAGCCGGAACACCATCCGCAGCAAGAGGCGAAACCGCAGCCGCCGCACCCGCATGAAGGCGGTGGCAACGAGCACCGCAAAGAGGAAGAAAAACACTGACGCGGCGCCGCAGCGCCCGGCAGGCACGGGCGCTGCGGCGCACACGATTCCCGCGTGCAAGTACACAAATCGGTCAAACACAGTATTCTGCATCCATGCCGCATGACATGAAGTGGCACCCCTGAACACTGATCGGAGACCATCATGAGTTATTTGGATCGAGATAATTTAGGCATCTACCGGGACACCAACAACGGGCCGGGGCCGCACCTGATGGGCGCGGACACGCTGATCGGCGAAGACGTTTACAACCGTCAAAACGAAAGCCTGGGCGACATCAAGGAAATCATGATCGACATGCAGCGCGGCCAGATCGCTTATGCCGTGTTGTCCTTCGGTGGCGTGCTCGGCATGGGCAACAAGCTGTTCGCCGTGCCGTGGCAAAGCCTGGAACTCGACACCGGCAACAAACGCTTCATACTCGACACCTCCAAAGACCGGCTCAAAGCCGCCCCCGGATTCGACAAGGACAACTGGCCCGACATGGCCAGCGCCGATTTCGGCACCCAGATCCACGGCTTCTACGGCACCCAGCAAAACATGCCGGGCAGGATGACGTCAACCGGCAGCGTGATGAGCCAGGGCAGCAGCAGCCTGCAAAGCGGCGCTGGCAGCAGCATGAGCCAGAGCAATGTCGCCGGCCGCGACCGCGATCTCGATGACGACTTGCCGGATCGCGGCATCGATCCCGGCAACTATTAATTCAGCGCCTTCCCGGCATGGCCGGAGCCGCACCCCGACCGGTGCGGTTTTTTTTGTTCTCGGATTAGCCACAACCCGGGCATACCATGGGCACGGCCGGATCAGACGTCAGACTGATCCAGAGGGCCAGACGACTCGGTGCCTGCCTCAATCAAAAGCGACGTCTTCAATCCGATAGCGGAATTGCCGGCGCTCGGGCAAATCCCAACGGGGCGCGGGTGTGCTGTCCCGGCATGGCGCGGGTGGCGGCTCGACGGCCGGCGGCGGTTCGGCGGCGGACGGCTCGACGGCGGGCGTGGTGGGCGTGGTGGGCGTGGCGACAGCGCGGGCATGCGTCAAGAGCGCCGCCAACATCGCACTGACGCCATCCGATGGCGGCGCCGCGATGGTTACCTGCGCAGCCTTCGTTTCTTGTTCGGCCAATTCCCGGCGCAGATGGCGGGCCAGCTTGAATTGTTTGTCACCGGGACGGCGCACAAATAAATCGCTCCAGGCGTTGCGGGTGCTGCGCGCGAACGATTGCGCGAACTGGTTGGGCGAGACGGCGCGGCCCTGGTGGATGATGCGGTCGCCTTCAACGCAAGCGTAGTTGTGTTCGCCGTAGCTCCAGGAGCGCAGAATCGTGCCCTCCGGCAGAAACAGCGATTTCCATTGGTAACCGCGCGGATAGGCGGGCTCGGCAACAGGCCGGACCGGCGGATCTTCGGTCCCCTGGTCCAGCCAGAATGCGATGGCGGCCGTGATCGCTTCCGAGACATCCTGCGCGCCGCCTAGACGGCGCAATTGCTCGATCAGCTGGAGGAGGATGTCGGTGTCGACTTGCAGGCTCACTGTGGATTTCATTCTATTTCCCCTTCTATTTTGTTCTGCTTTCCTCTATTTAGACCTGCATATTCAGGCGAAGTTCAAAATAAAAGAAAGCAGAAAAAAGCAGAAGGAAATAGAAGGCAAAATAGAAGAT
>NZ_JANXMI010000212.1 GCF_025354735.1 Rugamonas sp. | reverse complement strand
GTTTCGAGAGATTCATTCGAAACTGTGGTCTGACCCCGACGTCACGGCGGCGACTATTCCGATTTCTTTGACCGACCGGATTCTCCTGGCGACATGCTTGCCCAGCGCGGCCGCAAACCCGCTTTACGCCGCAAGCGAAATTACCATGCGGCGCGCTTAAGCGGTGCACTCAAGCGGTGCGCTCAAGCGGCACGCTTAAACCGCGCGCTTCGGCAAGCCGCTCAGCAGCTTGCGCACGGCGCCGTGGGCCATCACCACTTCCGGCGCATCGTGCAGCAGCGCCAGATATTTTTTGCGGAACTCGGCGTCGCCCGGTTCCACGGGGCCGATCAGGATTTCAATCGCGGTGCGAAAGTCGGCCAGCTCGCCCACGGTGAGGGGCTCCTTCTGGTCGAGCCGCTCGTCGAACGCCGTCATCAGGCCCGACAGCTTGTGCAGCCACGCGAAATGAAAGTGGTTGGCGACCAGCTGCAAATGTTCGAGCGGGCTGCCGACGTTGCCGAAGTATTGGGTCTCGACGTCGATCAGCGCCTTGTGCAAATCGCGCAGCCCGCGCGTGAGCGGACGGATTTGCTGGTACAGCGCTGACTCCTGGCTGACGAATTCCGACTCTTCCATGAATAGCTCCTTATTTATCGCGTTGATTGATGTGTCGACTGATGCGGCGCCGGGGCGGCCAGCCGGACTTCAACCGCGCGCCGATCTGGAAGTGTAGCGCGCTTCCCGCGCCGCCGTCCGCTTTCAATAGCCGGGCCGGCTGCGCCGCCGCCGCGATCAAATTTATAGCCCGCCCTATCGTCACACAAGTCCGGTGGCGGTACTATTACAGTGCAGTGGCGCGACGCCGGCGCCGGCCCGATGATATCCGTACCCCACGTACTTCCCATTTCCCGGAGCGCCATCATGACTACCCCGACCCCAGATCCGCTGATCCTGCTGAACGGCCGCTTCCACACGGTCGACAAATCCAGGCCGGAGGCCAGCGCCGTCGCGATCCAGGACGGCCGCTTCCTCGCCGTCGGCGACGCGGACGAGGTGATGCGCCATCGCGGCGCCAACAGCGAGGTGATCGACCTCAATGGCCGCACCGCCATCCCCGGCCTGAACGACTCCCACCTGCACCTGATACGGGGCGGCCTCAATTACAACCTGGAGCTGCGCTGGGAAGGCGTGCCGTCGCTGGCCGACGCGCTGCGTATGCTCAAGGCGCAGGCCGCGCGCACGCCGCATCCGCAATGGGTGCGCGTGGTCGGCGGCTGGACCGAATTCCAGTTCGCCGAAAAGCGCCTGCCGACGCTCGACGAGATCAACGCCGCCGCGCCGGACACGCCGGTCTTCATCCTGCACCTGTACGACCGCGCGCTGCTCAACCGCGCCGCGCTGCGGACTGTCGGCTACACCAAGGACACGCCCAATCCGCCCGGCGGCGAGATCGTGCGCGACGCCGCCGGCAACCCGACCGGCATGCTGATCGCGCGCCCGAACGCGATGATTTTGTACGCGACGCTGGCCAAGGGGCCGGCCCTGCCGCTGGAGCAGCAAGTCAATTCCACGCGCCAGTTCATGCGCGAATTGAACCGCCTCGGCGTCACCAGCGCCATCGACGCCGGCGGCGGCTTCCAGAATTATCCGGAAGATTACGCCGTCGTCGACCAGCTGGCCAGGGACGAGCAGCTGACCATCCGCATCGCCTACAACCTGTTCACGCAAAACAAGGGCAAGGAGCTGGGCGACTTTGAGAAGTGGACCGACATGGTCGCGCCCGGCCAGGGCTCGGACTTTTATCGCCACAACGGCGCCGGCGAGATGCTGGTGTTTTCGGCGGCCGACTTCGAGGATTTTCTCGAACCGCGTCCCGAGCTGGCCGCCGGCATGGAGGACGAGCTGGAAAAAGTGGTGCGCCACCTGATCTCGAAACGCTGGCCGTTCCGCCTGCACGCCACCTACAACGAATCGATCACGCGCATGCTCGACGTGTTTGAAAAGGTCGACCGCGACATCCCCTTCGACGGCCTGCACTGGATGTTCGACCACTGCGAAACGATCACGCCGCACAATATCGACCGCGTCAAGGCGCTCGGCGGCGGCATCGCGATCCAGCACCGCATGGCTTTCCAGGGCGAGTATTTCGTCGACCGTTACGGCGCCGAGGCGGCCACCCACACGCCGCCCATCCAGCGCATGTTGAGCAGCGGCGTGCCGGTCGGCGCCGGCACCGACGCCACCCGCGTGGCCAGCTACAATCCGTGGACCGCCTTGTACTGGCTGGTGTCCGGGCGCACAGTTGGCGGCCTGCGGCTGTACGAAGCGGCCGGCAGGCTGTCGCGCGACACCGCGCTCGAACTATGGACGGCCGGCAGCGCGTGGTTCTCCAGCGAGCAGGGGAAAAAGGGCCGCATCCAGGAAGGCATGCTGGCCGATTTGTCGGTGCTGTCGCGCGATTTCTTCAGCGTGCCGGAAGACGACATCAAGGCCATCGAATCGGTGCTCACCATCGTCGGCGGCAAGATCGTCTACGGCCAGGCCGAGTTCACGCCGCTGGCGCCGCCGCCGATACCGGTGCTGCCGGACTGGTCGCCGGTGTCCAAAGTAGCGGGACACTATCGCGCCGTGGCGCCGGCCGCGCACAAGTCGGCGCTGCCGGCGGCGCACCAGTGCCGGGGCGCCTGCGGCGTGCACGCGCACGCGCACGACAAGGCGCGCAAGTCGACGCTGCCGGTGGCCGACGTCGGCGGCTTCTGGGGCGCGCTCGGTTGCAGCTGCTTCGCGTTCTGAGATGGCGACAACTATCACGACGAGCGCGGCGAGCGGCGCGCAAAGCGAACCGGTGCAGGCCATGTGCCTGGCCTTTTTGGCCGGCTATGTCGACACGCTCGGCTTCGTCGCCCTGTTCGGCCTGTTCACCGCCCACGTGACGGGCAACTTCGTGCTGATCGGCGCCGAGCTGGCGCGGCCCTCGCACGGCGTGCTGCTCATCAAGTTCCTGGCCTTCCCCGCCTTCATCGCCGGCGTCGTCGTCGCGCGGCTGCTGACGGTGGCGCTGGAACGGGCCGGCCGGCCGACGGCGGCCTATGTGCAAACGGTGCAGTGGCTGCTGCTGCTGGGCTTCATGGCGGCCGGCGTGATGGCCTCGCCGGTCAGCACCGACACCGGCACGCCGTGGGCGCTGGCGGCCGGCATGATGGGCGCGGCCGCCATGGGCATCCACAACGCCAGCAGCAAGCTGCAATTTCCCACGCTGACGCCGACCACCGTCATGACGGGCAACGTCACGCAACTGGTGATCGACCTGGTCGACATCGCGCGCGGCGAGGCGCCGCCGGCCGTGCGGGCGCGCTGCGGCAAATTCTTCTGGCCGGTGGTGGCCTTCGGCTGCGGCGCCATCGGCGGCGCGTACGCCTATGTGCGCTGCGGCTTCTGGGGCTTGCTGCTGCCGCTGGCGCTGCTGCTGACGATGATCGCGCGCCAGCCGTGGCGCACGCCGGCCGTGGCCAGCTAGGAAGCGGCCCGCAGTTCGGTGGTGATGAAATCGGCGAAGGCCCGCGCCACCTGGCGGGTCGAGCGTCCCTGCGGGAAATACACGTTGACGGGTAAATCGACCGTGTTCCAGTCGGGCAGCACGCGCAGCAGCGCGCCGCTGTCGAGTTCCTGACGGCAGGCCCAGATCGTCGTCGACGTGATGCCCATGCCGCCCACCGCGCAGGCCACGGCGCCCGACAGCGTGTTGGTCGTCAGCTGGGGATGCAGGTCGACATTGACCTTTTCGCCGGCGCGCTCGAAGTACCAGGAGGCGGCGCGCGTGGTGGCCGGGCCGCCGACGATGCTGTGGCGCGTCAGGTCGGCCGGGGTCGCCGGCGCGCCGGCCCGGTCCAGATAGGACGGCGCCGCGACGACCACCCGCTGTATCGTCGTAATCAGCCGGGCCACGCCGGCCGCGTCCGGCAGCGGGCCGACCCGGATGCCGACGTCGACCGCCTCGCGCACCATGTCCTGCCATTTGTCGTCGAGCACCAGCTCGATGTTGAGGTGGGGATGGCGCTGGGTGAACGGCGCCAGCCGCGGCATCACCATGCGCAAGCCCATCGTCGTCGGCATGCCCACCCGCAGCAGGCCGCGCAATTCACCGCTGTCGCGCACGCTGTTTTCGGCGTCTTCCAGCGCCGCCAGTATCGGCTCTATGCGCACCAGGAATTCGCTGCCCGCCTCCGTCGGCACCACCGCGCGCGTGGTCCGGTGCAGCAGCTTGGCGCCCAGGCTGGCCTCCAGTTCGGCGACCATGCGCGACACTTGCGACTGCGCCAGCGCGAACTCGCGCGCCGCCGCCGAAAAACTGCCCAGGCGGGCCACCCGCGAATACAGGCGCAGCGTCAGTATATCTTTCACGATCGTCCCCCAGGCCCTGCCCGCGTTAATTAATGCTGATTCAGCATAGATTATAGAGAAATTCGACGGCTACCGCATAACCACGGAAAGGCGCATTCTTCAATCACCGGCAGCACGGTGCTGCATCGAAACGACAACCTCCACACTAACTTAAAGGAATACGATCATGAGCAAGAAAGTCCTCATCACTGGTGCAACGGGCGACACGGGCCGCGCTGCCGTCAAGGAATCGCTGGCCCTGGGCCTGCAAGTGCGCGCCCTGGTGCGCAAGGTCGACGAGCGCTCGAACGCGCTGGCCGCGGCCGGCGCCGAAATCGTCATCGGCGATTTGCTGGACCTGAACTCGCTGTCGGCCGCCATGCAGGGCGTGGACGCCGCCTACTTCGTCTATCCGGTCGCCCCCGGCCTGATCGCCGCCACCGTCAACTTCGTGCAGGCCGCCAAGGAAAACGGCGTCAAAGCCGTGCTGAACCTGTCGCAGCGCTCGGCCAACCGCAACTCGACCAGCGACTCTTGCCGCGACACCTTCCTCAACGAAGAAGTGTTCAACTGGTCGGGCCTGCCGGTGATCCATTTGCGTCCGACTTACTTCCTGGAATGGCTGATGTACCCATGGCAGCTGCCTTACCTGCAACAAGGCATCTTGCGCATGCCGGTCGGCAAAGGCCGCCACTCGCCCATCGCCGCCGCCGACCAGGGCCGCGCCATCGCCGCCATCCTGAAGAGCCCGGAAGCCTACATCGGCAAGACCATCAACCTGTCCGGCCCGGTCGAGATGGACCACG
>NZ_JANXMI010000209.1 GCF_025354735.1 Rugamonas sp. | reverse complement strand
GTTTCGAGAGGGGCATTCGAAACCGTGGTCTGACCCCGATGGTCGCCGGCCGGCCGCGACGCCACCGCGGAATCCGCGCGCATCGGGCCGCGATCGGTCTTGCCGCGCAACAGTAATAGAACCGCACCTCTAACTCCGGCGTTACAGTTTGACTTTTATCACCGGGTGGATAATAGTACGAGCGTTCGCAATTTTTTTCACACGGAGCGCTCAGCTGGAGGACAATGATTTTCCCTCCATTGATCGACAACTTGGTGCATTCTTATAAATACCTCTATCAAATTCATGCGCAAGGGTGAACTGACGCGCGCCGCCATTCTGGACGTGGCGCTCGACCTGGCCAGCCGCGACGGCCTCGAAGGCCTGACCATCGGTTTGCTGGCCGACAAAATGAACATGAGCAAATCCGGCGTGTTCGCCCATTTCGGCTCGCGTGAAGACTTGCAACTGGAAGTGCTGAAGCTGTATCACCACCGTTTCGAGCAAGAAGTGTTTTTCCCCAGCGTCAAGGAGCCGCGCGGCCTGCTGCGCCTGAAGTCGATGTTCGCGCGCTGGGTCAAGCGCGTCAGCGTCGAAGTGGCGTCGGGCTGCATCTACATCAGCGGCGCGGCCGAGTACGACGACCGCCCCGGCCCCATCCGTGAAGAGCTGATGGCGATGGTGCAGGCGTGGCAGGGCGCGTTGCTGCGCTGCGTGCGCCAGGCCATCGAATGCGGCGACTTGAAGGCCGATACGGACGCCGCGCAACTGGTGTACGAGATGTACGGCCTGATCCTGGGACTGCACCACGATGCGCGCTTCCTGCGCATGCCGGGCAGCCTGGACCGCGCCGGCATCGGCTTCAACCGCCTGATCGACACGTATCAAAATCCGCAGCACGCAGCCGCAGTCAATTCAGTGAAATAACCCCGGCGCGGTCCGCCGCCGCCTACGTCAAAAAATTTTAGCTATACGCCATCAGGAGAAAATCATGGGTCAATACGTCGCGCCAATCCGGGATATGCAATTCGTGCTGCACGAGTTCTTGAACGTCGAAGAAGAACTGAAGGCGATGCCGGACTACGCCGATGTCGACGCCGACATCATCAACCAGGTGCTGGAAGAGGGCGCCAAGTTCACGTCGGAAGTGCTGTTCCCGCTGAACCATTCGGGCGACCGCGAAGGCTGCCACCACGACGCCGCGACCCACGCCGTGACCACGCCCAAGGGCTTCAAGGAAGCGTACAAGCAGTACGTGGCCGGCGGCTGGGCCGCGCTGGCCTGCGATCCCGAATACGGCGGCCAGGGCCTGCCGGTGGTGCTGAACAATTCCTTCTACGAGATGCTGAACTCGTCGAACCAGGCCTGGTCCATGTACCCCGGCCTGTCGCACGGCGCCTACGAGTGCCTGAAGGAACACGGCACGCCGGAACAGAAGGCCGTCTACCTGCCGAAACTGGTGTCGGGCGAGTGGACCGGCACCATGTGTTTGACCGAATCGCACTGCGGCACCGACCTGGGCATGCTGCGCTCGAAAGCGTTGCCCGAGGCCGACGGTTCGTGGACCATCACCGGCAACAAGATCTTCATCTCGGCCGGCGAGCATGACATGGCCGAAAACATTTTGCACCTGGTGCTGGCCCGCGTGCCGGACGCGCCGGAAGGCTCGAAAGGCATCTCGCTGTTCCTGGTGCCGAAGTTCCTGCCCAACGCCGACGGCACGCTGGGCGCGCGCAACCCGATCACCTGCGGCGCCATCGAAGAAAAAATGGGCATCCACGGTAACTCGACCTGCCAGATGAACCTGGATGGCGCCAAGGGCTGGATCATCGGCCAGCCGAACAAGGGCCTCAACGCCATGTTCGTGTTCATGAACGCGGCCCGCCTCGGCGTCGGCATGCAGTCGCTGGGCCTGACCGAGATCGCCTACCAGAACGCGCTGGTCTACGCCAAGGACCGCATCCAGATGCGCAGCCTGTCCGGCGTGAAGGCGCCCGAGCAGGCGGCCGACCCCATCATCGTCCACCCGGACGTGCGCCGCATGCTGTTGACCGGCAAAGCCTACGCCGAGGGCGCGCGCGCCTTCTCGTCCTACGTCGCGCTGCAGATCGACCGCGAACTGCACCACCCGGACGCGGACGTGCGCAAGGAGGCGGCCGACGAAGTGGCGCTGCTGACGCCTGTCATCAAGGCCTTCATCACCGACAACGCGTGGATCGCCACCTCGGACGCGATGCAGGTCTTCGGCGGCCACGGTTACATCAGCGAGTGGGGCATGGAGCAGTATGTGCGCGACGCCCGCATCAACATGATTTACGAAGGCACCAACACCATCCAGTCGCTCGATCTGCTGGGCCGCAAAATCCTGGGCGACAACGGCGCCAAGCTGCGCAAGTTCGGCGAGAAGGTGAAGAACTTCGTCGAGGAAAACGGCACCGATGAAGCGATGAGCGAATTCATCACGCCGCTGGGCGACCTCGGTGACAAGGTCTCCAAGCTGACCATGGAAATCGGCATGAAGGCGTTCCAGAATCCGGACGAAGTGGGCGCGGCCTGCGTGCCTTACCTGCGCGTGGTCGGCCACATGATCTACAGCTACCTGTTCGCGCAGATGGCCAAGATCGCGCTGGCCAAGGAAGACAGCGGCGACACTTTCTACAAATCGAAACTGGCGACGGCGCGCTTCTACTTCGGCCGCCTGCAACCGGAAACCGCGACCCTGATCCGTCAGGCCCGTTCCGGCGCCGCCAACCTGATGGCGCTCGACGCCGACCTGTTCTAAGCCGCGCCCACTTCAACGCGAAACAATAAAGGAATCGACATGAGCAATTTCATCGTTAAAAAAGTAGCCGTCCTGGGCGCCGGCGTGATGGGCGCGCAAATCGCCGCCCACTGCATCAACGCCAAAGTGCCGGTCGTGCTGTTCGACCTGCCGGCCAAGGAGGGCGCCAAGAACGGCATCGTCCTGCGCGCCATCGAGAACCTGAAAAAGCTGTCGCCTGCGCCGTTCGGCAACAAGGACCACGCCGCCCTGATCGAAGTGGCCAACTACGAGGACAACCTCGACCTGCTGGCCGGCTGCGACTTGATTATCGAAGCCATCGCCGAGCGCATGGACTGGAAACACGACCTGTATAAAAAGGTCGCGCCGCACATCGCGCCGAACGCCATCTTCGCCTCGAACACCTCGGGCCTGTCGATCACCACGCTGTCCGACGGCTTCGACGCCGACCTGAAGGCGCGCTTCTGCGGCGTCCACTTCTTCAACCCGCCGCGCTATATGCACCTGGTGGAGATCATCCCGACCGTGTCGACCAGCCCGGAAATCGTCGACCAGCTCGAAGGCTTCCTGACCACGACCCTGGGCAAGGGCGTCGTGCGCGCCAAGGACACGCCCAACTTCATCGCCAACCGCGTCGGCATCTTCGGCATGCTGGCCATCATCCACGAAGCGGAAAAATTCGGCCTGTCGCCGGACGTGGTCGACGACCTGACCGGCGCCAAGCTCGGTCGCGCCAAGTCGGGCACTTTCCGCACCGCCGACGTGGTGGGTCTGGACACGATGGGCCATGTCATCAAGACCATGCAGGACAACCTGGCCGACGACCCCTTCTTCGGCGTCTACAAAACGCCGGCGGTGCTGGCCAAGCTGGTGGAAAAAGGCGCGCTCGGTCAAAAGACCGGCGCCGGTTTCTACAAAAAAGTCGGCAAGGAGATCCAGCGCCTGGACTTCGCCACCGGTGAATACGTGGCCGGCGGCGGCAAGGCCGCCGACATCATCGCCCGCATCCTGAAGGAAAAGGACCCGGTCAAGAAGATGAAGGCGCTGCGCGAGTCGACCAACCCGCAAGGCCAGTTCCTGTGGGCGATCTTCCGCGACGCTTTCCACTACATCGCCATCCACCTCGACACCGTGGCCGACAACGCGCGCGACATCGACTTCGCCATGCGCTGGGGCTTCGGCTGGAACGTCGGCCCGTTCGAAACGTGGCAGGCCGCCGGCTGGTCGCAGGTGGCATCGTGGGTCAAGGAAGACATCGACGCCGGCAACGCGCTGTGCGGCGCGCCTTTGCCGGCCTGGGTGTTTGAAGGTCCGGTCGCCGAAAAAGGCGGCGTCCACACACCGCAAGGTTCGTACTCCGCGATCTCGAAATCGTTCGTGCCGCGTTCCACGCTGGCCGTCTACGAACGCCAGCAATTCCGCGCGCCGGTGTTCGGCAGCGGCGTCGCCGACGGCAAAACCGCCGGCACCACCGTGTTCGAGGACGACTCGGTGCGCCTGTGGCACTCGGGCGACGAGGTGCTCGTCATCTCGCTGAAAACCAAGATGCACGTCATCGGCCAGGGCGTGATCGACGGCTTCAAGATGGCCTTGGCCGAAGCCGAGAAAAACTTCAAGGGCCTGGTGATCTGGAGCGCCGACGCGGCCGACGGCGGCGCCTTCTCGGCCGGCGCCGACCTGCAATCGGCACTGCCCGCGTTCATGCAGGGCGGCGCGAAAGCGGTCGACCCCATCATCAGCGAACTGCAAAACACCTTCATGAAAATGAAGTATTCGAACGTGCCGGTGGTGGCCGCGGTGGCCGGCCTGGCATTGGGCGGCGGCTGCGAAATGGCGCTGCACTCGTCCAAGCGCGTGGCGTCCATCGAGTCCTACATCGGTCTGGTGGAAGTGGGCGTGGGCCTGATCCCGGCCGGCGGCGGCCTGAAGGAAGCGGCCGTGCGCGCGTTCAAGGAAGCCAAGGGCAACGACATCCTGCAATTCCTGAAGACCGGCTTCACCAACGCGGCCACGGCCAACGTGTCGAAATCGGCGCTCGAGGCGCAGGCCATGGGCTACCTGAAAGAGGACGACGTCATCGTCTTCAATCCGTATGAGCTGCTGCACGTGGCGAAGGTCGAGGCGCGCGCCATGTTCGACGCCGGCTATCGTCCGCCGCTGAAAACGCCGGTGCAGGTGACGGGCCGTTACGGCTGGGGCACCATCAAGGCGCAGCTGGTCAATATGCGCGACGGCGGCTTCATCTCCGCGCACGACTTCAAGCTGGGCGAGATGATCGCCGAGATCGTGTCGGGCGGCGACGTCGATCAGGGCAGCATGGTCAACGAGCAGTGGTTCCTCGACATGGAGCGTAAAGCCTTCCTGGAGCTGCTGAACCATCCGAAGACGCAAGAGCGGATCATGGGCATGATGCAGACCGGGAAGCCGGTACGCAACTGAGCGCTACGCAACCAAGCCACGTCTCCGCTCTCACACGCAGAATATTTAGGAAAACAGACACCATGAGCAAACAACTTCAAGACGCTTACATCGTCGCCGCCACCCGCACCCCGATCGGCAAGGCGCCGCGCGGCATGTTCAACAAGACCCGCCCGGACGACCTGCTGGTGCGCGTGCTGCAATCGGCGCTGGCGCAGGCGCCCGGCCTCGATCCGGCGCTGATCACGGACGCCATCATCGGCTGCTCGTTCCCGGAAGCGGAGCAGGGCTTCAACATCGCGCGCCAGTCGGTGCTGCTGGCCGGCCTGCCGAAGACCGTCGGCGGCGTCACCATCAACCGTTACTGCGCGTCCGGCATCACGGCCATCGCCATGGCCGCCGACCGCATCCGCGTCGGCGAGGTCGACGCCATGATCGCCGGCGGCGTCGAATCGATGTCGATGGTGCCGATGATGGGCCACCATCCGTCGATGAACCTGAATATGTTCACCGACGAAAACGTCGGCATGGCCTACGGCATGGGCCTGACCGCGGAGAACGTGGCCAAGCAGTGGAAGGTCACGCGCGAACAGCAGGACGCGTTCGCGGTCGAGTCGCACCGCCGCGCCATCGCCGCGCAGCAGGCCGGCTACTTCAAGGATGAAACCACGGCGGTCGAGATCATCACCCGCACGCCCAACCTGGCCACCGGCCAGATCGACGTCAAGACCCGCACCGTCGACACCGACGAAGGCGCGCGCGCCGATTCGACCATGGAATCGCTGGCCAAACTGAAGCCGGTGTTCGCGGCCAAGGGCTCGGTCACGGCGGCCAACAGCTCGCAGATGTCGGACGGCGCGGGCGCGCTGCTGATCGTGTCGGAGAAATTCCTGCGCGAGCATAACCTCACGCCGCTGGCCAAGTTCTCCTCGTTCGCCGTGCGCGGCGTGCCGCCCGAAATCATGGGCATCGGTCCCAAGTTCGCCATCCCCGACGCCTGCAAGGCGGCCGGCATCAACCAGGACCAGCTGGACTGGATCGAATTGAACGAAGCCTTTGCCGCGCAGGCGCTGGCCGTGATCGGCGACCTCGGTCTCGATCCCGCCAAGGTCAATCCCATGGGCGGTGCGATCGCGCTCGGCCACCCGCTGGGCGCGACCGGTGCGATCCGCGCCGCCACCGTGATCCACGCGCTGCGCCGCAATAACCTCAAGTACGGCATGGTGACGATGTGCGTCGGCGCCGGCATGGGCGCGGCCGGGATTTTCGAACGCGTATAACAGGGCGAAGAAGGGTAGAAAACTTCGCATAAAAAAAGGGCGCCGCGGGATCTCCCGGGCGCCCTTCTCATTTGGAGATGACATGGATATTTTGAGCAGCAAGGCCGGCGGCGTATTGACGATCGAATTCAATCGGCCGGAACGCAAGAACGCGATCACGTCGGCGATGTACCAGAGCATGGCCGACGCCATCAACGACGCCGAGCGCGACCCGGCCGTGCGCGCCATCCTCATCGTCGGCAAGCCGGAAATTTTCACGGCCGGTAACGACCTCGAAGACTTCATGAAGACGGCGCGTCCGGACGACGGCTTGAGCATCGAAGACCGTCCCGTGTTCCGCTTCATGATGGCGCTGAGCGGCGCCACCAAGCCGGTGGTGGTGGCGGTGGCTGGCGCGGCCGTCGGCATCGGCACCACGCTGCTGATGCATTGCGACCTGGTCTACGCGGCCGACAACGCCAAATTCTCGATGCCGTTCGCGCAGCTCGGCCTGTGTCCGGAATTCGCATCGAGCCTGCTGCTGACGCAGATCGCCGGCTACCCGCGCGCGGCCGAAAAGCTGATGCTGGGCGAGGCCTTCCTGGCGCAGGAAGCGCTGGACATGGGACTGGTATCGAAAGTGCTGCCGGCCGCCGACTTGCTGGCCTTCGCCCAGGGCCAGGCCGCCAAGCTGGTCGCGCTGCCGGCCAGTTCCGTGCGCGCCACCAAGCAGCTGATGAAGGCGGGCCGCAACGACGCCGTCCGGCGGGCCATGGTCGAGGAAAATAAATTCTTCGGCGCCATGCTGTCGGCGCCGGAAGCGAAGGAGGCCTTCACCGCCTTCTTCGAGAAGCGCAAGCCGGATTTCAGCAAGTTCAATTAAACGATGAGGTCGTGTGAAGCGAGGCTTAAAGTTTCACAAAAGATGAGATTAGTGTCACAAAAGATGAGATTTTTCTCATAAAAGATGAGATTCGTCCCATCATTTAAGTTCAGCGCTTCTCCTCTGAGAAGCGCTGACTATAGTCCGAAAAATCCTATTTTGCAGTGCAACCACGCCATTTCTATCACAGGCTACGTCAGGGCCGAGACGGGTTGAGTGGTGGGTTATTGATTTGGTTGGAGCCCATCCCCTTACCGGAGCAATTCAACGAGCTTCAAGTAGCTTTTTCCGCATTCCGTAGCTGCGCGCGAAATGCCAGCAAAGTCTTGATCAAGATCTGAATTGAGTATTCTCATCAAGCCGGACAGTCGTTCTCATTTCAATCCGGACAGCGGTTCTCACGTCAAACCAGCCCGTGATTCTCGTGCCCGGACATGCTGGCCACCATCCCGGCGCCGACGCCCAACATCGAGCCGCCGGCCGGCGATCAGCACCAAGTCAACCAACATCGGAAGCAGGGACCTGCGGCGTGCCTGGCGACCGCAGGCGCTGATCGGAGATCCACGTCACCAGCTGCTGGCCAGCATGCCTCCGCCGGCGCGATATCGAGTAAGTACACTCATCACTGCCTCCACCTGTTCTCACTGAACGCCGCCACTCGTTTTCATGGGTATCGCCTAGCGCTCAACCGGAGCTGCGGCCATCAACCTGTGGCTGGCGAAGGACAGCTGCCGCCCCAAGCGGTCCTTACTGGCCCTCAAAAGCAGCCGTTCACCGTTTGAATTCAGCGGGTGCCATTGGTAATCCGCTGCAATCATAGTTTATGCCGACTATTCATCGGTGAGGCTTGCCTTAATGAAGTCATCAATAGGTTTGGACTCTGATAGTTTCTGTTCAATCTTCTCCGCTGCTGCGGCCTTGTTTGCAGAAACGTAGGAAAGCGCATTGGCTCGAAGCAGAGGTGTGCCGGCAAACTTTGCGGTGGCGACCCCCGTTGCAGACCAAGCTCCCCAACTCGCTGCTTTCTTGATCGCGATGATCAACTCAAACGCCTGTTCACCGGATAACAAGACACTTAGGGCCTGATCAAGCGATTCAACTGCATTCGAGAAAGCATTTGCAGTTGCATAATCCGATGATCCCGCCTTGGCTAGCAATAGTGGAAAGTAGAGCGAAAGCAATGAAGGCTTGTCTTGAACTAATTTGACAACGAACTTTGAGTGGGCACGCTTCTCGAACAGCGCCTCCAATTCGGACTTGAAGGTTGTGACGAATTGACCTTCGGCTACTGCGGCCGCAATTGATATAAGTGCGGTGGTCGGATGAGCTAGTTTGGATTCGCTAACCGCATTGGTGGTGTCAGCAATTTTCTTGGCAAGCACCGCGCGAATGCGATTGACGGTAGTCTCATTGAGACCAACAAAAATTTTCCCATTCGCCGACAGAACCTGTGTTATCAGGTCCTCGTAACCATTGTCGTCCGCCTTGGGCGCAATAAGCTTCGCCTGCAAGGCAGAGATTGTCGCCAGCTTGTCGTGCGTAGCTATGCCCACCAAGAAGAGACTTGAGTTATTTTTGATTGATGTTTCTGACGATGCGACGGCACTGACAAGTTTGGCCACAAGTTGTGGTATTGCCTCATCATGGAGGTTTTTAGTTTCGTCTCCGACAACGCTCTTGATATCTGAGACGACGATACTGGGGAAGAAGTTGGTGTTCTTTAGTCTTGAAATCAGCTCGTCGACTAGCTGAGTCGTCGAAAGAATTGGCTGAGAAAGAAAACGATTGATAGTCTCGAAGAAGATGAATCTAGCTTCCTCCGGAGATGGTTTGTGACCTGAAGGATGCGCAGACTTATTTCTCAGAGTACGCAGTGTGGTCAAAAAGGACGAATCGAGTCCAGATATTAGGTCTTGGGGGAGTGTCAGGATTTTCGTGTGTCCGAAGTCATCTAGCTAATTTCAATGCTTCGTTACAGGTGCGCCGTAAAGCGCTCGGCGAACAGAATGGCGAATTGGTTTTTCGCGGCACGCCAAGTGATGGCTGGCATTTTCCAATTTTTCGCGATGTTGCGCA
>NZ_JANXMI010000207.1 GCF_025354735.1 Rugamonas sp. | reverse complement strand
ACCATCGAACCGGCGGTGCCCCGCGCGGTTTTTGATCGATGATCACGGTTTTTGGGTTGGTGTGCCTCGATAGAATTCGGCGCATTCCGAAGTTGCCGGATAGCCGCCGCCGGACGCATACACCACCCTGGGCTGCTGCGTGATCGGCTGGCGGACGCCGCCGGCGTCGCGGGCGACGAACAGCGGCGCCGGGCCGGCACCGGGCCCGACGCGCCACGGCGGCCGGCCGGAAAAATCGAAGCGCCACAGATTGCCCTGCAGGTCGCCGGCATAGGCGTAGCGCACCACGCCGTCCACGCCGGCGACCAGCGCCGGCGCGCCCAGGCCGTTCGGCAAGGCGGCGTCGGACAGCGGCGTGAGCAGGCGGTAGTAATTGACATTCAGTTGCCACGGCGCGCCGCGCGCCTTGTCCAGCGCCAGCAGGAACAAGGCGCCGTTGGCGGCGGCGTTGCGGTGGCCGTCGGCGGCGTAGCTGTTCAGGCCGCCGGGCACGACGGCGAAATAGCGCGCGCCGCCGCCGTCGGTGTCGACGTCGAAGCGGGCGATCTGCGGCAGGCCGACGACGTTGCCGATGTCGGCATCGTCGGCGTCGCCGAATTCCCACAGCGCGCCGCCGCCCGTGGCGAACTGTTGTGGGTCGCTGACGTCGAGCGCGAACACGCCCTGCGCGCCGCCGCCCAGGCCGGCGACCAGCACCGTTTTCCAAGCGCCGTTTAACCTGGCCTCGGCGGCGCTGGCCGGTCCGTCAACGTAGGCGCGGTGCACATAGGCCGGACTGGTCAGCTGGTTCAGGGCGGCCATCAGCAGCGCGGGAATGTAGGCGAATATTTCGCTGCCGTCGGCGGCGTCGAAGGCGTGCAGCATGCCGTCGTTGGCGCCGAGGTAGACGGCGGCGCGGCGGCGCAGGCTGCGTGCGTAAAAGGCCGCGTAGCCGTCGCCCTCGACGACGGCCGACGCCGCGCCGACATACACCGGCGTGGCGTGGACGGAGTCGCCGAGCACGCTGGTGCGGCGGCGGAACGGCGCGCCTTCTTCGCCACGGTCGCCGCGCAGAAAGGCCAGCCGCTGCGCGCCCAGGCCGTCGGCTTGACGATGAGACGTGAACGGCGCCATATCCAGCAAGGCGCGCTGGGCGTCCGTCAGCGCCGGCCACAGGAACGGTATCGTCAGTCCGCTGGCGTCGGACCGGAGCGTGTAGAGCTGGCGCGCCGCCGGCAAGGGCCGTGGCGGCTGGCCGGCGCCGCCGCTGAGGAGGGAGCCGGCGTCCCACAGCGGCAGGCCGGCGGCGGCCTGTGCGCCGTCGACGCTGAACGGGTAGAGGTCGAAATGGCCGCTGCCGTCCGCCGTGTCGAAGCTGGCCTGGAACAGCGCGGCCGTGGGCGATGCCGGCAGCAACAGCGGCGTGCCGCTGGCCGCGCTGCGCTGGCTGGAAGATGCGGTGCATGACGCCGCCAGCGGCTCGGCCGACAGGGGTATCGTCGGCGGAGTGGCGCGGCAGCTAGCCGACCATAACAGTGTCGATGCCAGCGTTACCAGCAGCGCGGATAACAGCGGCAAAGGCAAAAGCCGGCGCAAAATCACTGTGGCTGCGGCTGCGACTGCGACTACGGCTTCGGCCGCGTCTACCGCTGCTACGTGCCCGGTGCACAATCCGGTAGTTCGGAAATCAGTCCATGTCATCACATTCTCCTCACTCAGCTTTTCGATAAACCGATTGCAGCACCACCTGCGTCGCCGGCCGCGCGCCGAAGCCGATGGCCGTCACGCGATAGCAATACGTCGGCGCCGCGCTGGCCTCCTCGCCCGCCTGATGACAGGCCATGCGCTCGATGATGTAGCGCGGCCGCTTGAAGGGTAAAAATCCCTGCCCCGTCTCCATGGCGGCGCCGCTGTACTGGCCATACTCGACCGAATGAGCGCCGTCGTGGGCCAGGTCCAACGCTTGCCACACCGGCACCGCCGCCGGCGCCGCGTGGCGGCACAAGCCCAGGTTGGCGCCGTCGTCACCGACGCCGCAGCCGTCGGCGAAACCGAGCGCGCTGCCGGCCGCGAACATCGCCGCGCGACCCGGCGCCGGAGCGACGCCGCCGATATCGCGCTCAGCATCGCGCAGGCCATCTTCGGCGGCCTGGAACGCGATCTGGCGGTCGCGTTCGGCCCGCGCGGCGCGCTCGCCCTGCAAGGCCATGCGCGCCGCCGACGCGCCCACCAGCAGCACGGCGATCAGCATCAGCAGCGCGGTTATCAAGACCACGCCGCGTTCCGCGCGATACAGGGCGAACAGGGTCGTCATCTACGGCTCCCGGTTGCGCAGCGCGACCGTCGCGCCGAACAGTTGGCGCGCCCGGCGCTGCAAGGGCAAGGGCAAATTGGCTTCGACGATGCGCACGCCGAAGTCGCCGCCGGCCGCGTTCGCATACGCGGCGCCGAACAGGTCGAACCGCCTCAGTTCGCCGTCGGGGCGTGAGCCGGTTTCGCCATGCAGCAGCAAGGCCAGCCGGACGCTGGCGACGCGCTTCCAGTAGGTCTTGCGGTTTTTATCGCGCGCCCGTTCGGCGGCCGTGGCGCCGCTCAAGACCAGGGCCGCGTCGAGCGCGTCGACGGCGCTGGCGTTGACGTATTGATTGGCGATGCCGTCGGGCGGGATGTCGGTGTCTAGCCCGTACAGCACCTGGAAACTGTCGACGCCGCGCACGATGGCGTCCGATCCCCAACCGCCGGCGCTGCGATATTTGCAGTGCAATTCCGCTTCGCCGCCGGCGTCGGCGGCGACATAAAAGATGCTCCAGCCGCGCTGGTCGGGCGCGGCCGGCGCGCCGACGCCGAAGCCGGCGCAGTTGAGCATCGAGCCGTCGCCGTTGCCACCGCCGCCCGTGCCCGCGTAGCGCAGCGCCAGCACGTCGCTGCCGTTGGCCACGGCCGGCAGCGGCAGCTCGATACCTTCGCCGCTATGGCTGACGCTACGCGCATCGAGGCCGGCGATGTTGGCGCTGCTGTCGTCCTCGCGCCCGACCGGCGCGACGGCGCTGTCCCATTCAACATACGCAGCCTGGCGAACCGCCTGGCCGATGATGGCCAGCGCATAGCGGCCGCCGTCGTCGAGCTGCACGCCGGCGCCGTGGCCGAGGAAGCTGGCGTTGGCCGCCACCAGCAGCGCGCCGCCGACCAGCACCACCAGCGCGCCTATCAGCAGCGACAGCATCACTTCGAGCAGCGTCAAGCCGCCCTGCCGGCGCGCGCCGTTCATGGCGCAGGCCCCGGCCCGGCATCGACGGCCAGCGCGACGCCCGGCTGAAAAACACCGCTGTCATCCCTGAGCGGCGTGCCGTCGGGATTTTTTCCGTGCCAGCCGACCTTGACCACCAGCGGCGCGCCGGCCCCGCCGCTGCACGCCCACCGCAGGGCGCCGCCGCTCCACGGACTCTGGTCGCGGCACACCAGCGCGCGGCCGCCGGGCAGGCCGTCGCGCACTTGCAGCTTGAGCTGGTACAGGTCGACCAGCGCCAGGGCCGCGCTGTCGCAGCGCTCGCCGGGGCCCAGGCACAGCACGGCCGGCGGCGCCGGGTCCGGCTCGCCCAGCGCGTCATAGTTCAATCGGGTGTAGCCATTGGCGGCGTCCGGCTGGCGCATCTGCTGCGGATTGGCGCGCATCTGGTCGGCCAGGCTGGACGCCAGTTGCATCGAGCGCGACAGCAGCGCCGACTGATGACGGGTGCGCATCGCCGTCAGCTGCATGGCGCTGCCACCGACCACGCCAAGCGCCATCACCAGCACGGCGATCAGCACTTCCATCAAGGTAAAGCCGTAACGATTGCATGGCCGCATACGCCGCCTCCACATCTGAACTGAATGTGTGAGCAAGTTAGCAGCGGCGCGGACGCCTCGTCTGCGCTGGCGCAAACCGGCGCGCATGGGCGCTGACGGCGGGAAAATTTGGACGAAAAATCAGAAAAACCCGAGCCGGATTTTTTAAGGGGAAATGAAACTAGGCCTTGCGGGGCTTGCGTTCCTGGCCCACTTCGGCGATCGCCTCCTGGAATTCGGCGAGGTCTTCGAAGTTCTTGTAGACCGAGGCGAAACGGATGTAGGCGATCTTGTCGAGGCGCTGCAATTGCTGCATGACGAGCTCGCCGATGTAGCCGGTGTCGACTTCGCGCTGGCCGCTGGTGAGCAGGTTTTCTTCGATGGCGGTGATGGCGGTGTCGACGGCGGCGGCGGCGACCGGGCGCTTGCGCAACGCCAGCATCAGGCTGGCGCGCAATTTGGCGGCGGCGTATTCGGTGCGGCTGCCGTTCTTCTTGACGACGAAGGGCATCACCAGCTCGATGCGCTCATACGTGGTAAATCGTTTATCACATTTCGCGCAACGCCGGCGGCGGCGGATAGCCCCCTCCTCCGATACGCGCGTATCGAGCACCTGCGTGTCTTCATGCTGGCAGAATGGACATTTCATGTGATGACGATTTCCTTGGAATCGAAGCGCCGGCCGGCTGGCCGGCGCCCCTTGCTACTTACTGCGCCAGGCTGTCAGGCATAGACCGGGAAGGCATCGGCCAGCACCTTGACGGCCGCCTTGACGCGTTCGATGGTGGCGGCGTCGTGCGGATTGTCGAGCACGTCGGCGATCAGGTGGCCGACCTGCTGCGCTTCGGTTTCCTTGAAGCCGCGCGTCGTCATGGCCGGCGAGCCGAGGCGGATGCCGGAGGTGACGAACGGTTTTTGCGGATCGTTCGGAATGCCGTTCTTGTTGGTCGTGATGTGGGCCGAACCGAGGATGGCTTCGGCTTCCTTGCCGGTCAGGTTCTTGGCGCGCAGGTCGACCAGGAACACGTGCGACTCGGTGCCGCCGGAAACGATGCGCAAGCCGCGCTCGATCAGCGTGCGGGCCAGCACGTCGGCGTTCTTGACCACTTGCTGCTGGTAGAGCTTGAACTCCGGTTGCAGCGCTTCCTGGAAGGCGACGGCCTTGCCGGCGATCACATGCATGAGCGGGCCGCCCTGGATGCCGGGGAAGATGGCCGAGTTGATGATTTTCTCGTGCTCGGCCTTCATCAGGATGATGCCGCCGCGCGGGCCGCGCAGCGACTTGTGCGTGGTCGAGGTGACGAAGTCGGCGTGCGGCACCGGGTTCGGGTACAGGCCGGCGGCGATCAGGCCGGCGTAGTGGGCCATGTCGACCATGAAGTAGGCGCCGACGGCCTTGGCGACGGCAGCGAAGCGCTCGAAGTCGATCTTTTTCGAGAACGCGGACGCGCCGGCGATAATCAGCTTAGGCTTGTGTTCCTTGGCCAGCGCTTCCATGGCGGCGTAGTCGATGTCTTCTTCGGCCGTCAGGCCGTAGGACACCACGTTGAACCACTTGCCGGACATGTTCAGCGGCATGCCGTGGGTCAGGTGGCCGCCTTCGGCCAGCGACATGCCCATGATGGTGTCGCCCGGCTTGAGCACGGCGAAGAACACGCCCTGGTTGGCCTGCGAGCCGGAGTTCGGCTGCACGTTGGCGGCCTCGGCGCCGAACAGTTTTTTCACGCGGTCGATGGCCAGCTGCTCGACGACGTCGACGAATTCGCAGCCACCGTAGTAGCGCTTGCCGGGATAGCCTTCGGCGTATTTATTGGTCAGCTGCGAGCCCTGCGCTTCCATCACGGCGGGCGAGGTGTAGTTTTCCGACGCGATCAGTTCGATGTGGTCGTGCTGGCGCGTGTTTTCTTTCTGGATGGCGCCGAACAATTCCGGGTCGACATGGGCGAGGGTGTGATCTTTTGCGAACATGAAAAAACTCCAATCGTGTGATGAGTAAGCGTGTTGCTGGCAGGTGGATCGATGAGGTAGGCCGATAGCGGATAGACAGCCTCGTCGTGCTTTCCATCGCGGGCTGCCCAGGCGAACGGCGATTGAAATCTCACGTTCCCCGGTGGATGCCCACCTTTCGCCGCAGGTCGCTCCGCAGGGTGCGTTGCACCAACAAAGGGAGGATATGCCGCTTTTCGCCAGTTACGTGAGACGTAATGGAAGCCAAATTGTAAGTTATGTGCCAGATTAGAGCAAGGCGGGTATTGACATATACATAACGTCAACGCCAATTTTAGATGGCGGCGGGGGCAAGTCTGCCATTTCGGCTACAATTTTGCTCGATAACGCCGCACCGGTCGCTCCACTTTTATCCAATTTCCTTCAACTTCGTCACGGGATAGCTCATGAACGTCTTCATCACGGGCGCCAGCGCCGGCTTCGGCGCCGCCATGGCCCGCACCTTCGTCGCCAACGGCCACACGGTGCTCATCAGCGCGCGCCGCGAAGAACGGCTGCAGGCGCTGGCCGCCGAACTGGGCGAGGCGGCCCGCGTGGTCGTGCTCGACGTCACCGACCGCGCCTCGATCCAGGCCGCGCTGGACGGCCTGCCGCCCGCGTGGCAGCGGATAGATGTACTCATCAATAACGCCGGCCTGGCGCTCGGCACCACGCCGGCCCATGAATCGTCGCTCGACGACTGGGACACCATGATCGCCACCAATTGCAGCGGCCTGGTCGCCATGACCCGCGCCATCCTGCCGGGCATGGTGGCGCGCGGCAGCGGCACCGTCATCAACCTGGGCTCGGTGGCCGGAACCTATCCGTATCCGGGTGGTAATGTATACGCGGGCACCAAGGCCTTTGTCCACCAGCTCTCGCTCGGCATGAGGGCGGATTTGCTGGGGAAGAAGGTGCGGGTGACGAGCATCGAACCGGGCATGGTCGAGACGGATTTCTCCCTGGTGCGCTTCAAGGGTGACGAGGCCAAGGCGCGCGCCGTTTACCAGGATTTCCAG
>NZ_JANXMI010000145.1 GCF_025354735.1 Rugamonas sp. | reverse complement strand
GTCGACTGGTACATGGAGGGCAAGCTCAATATCGACGACCTGATTACCCACCGCCTGCCGCTGGAACGAATCAACGAAGGCTTCGACCTGATGAAGAGCGGCGAGTCGATCCGCTCCGTCGTGATCTTCTGATCGGCGTCGTTTTTCATTGAAAGCGAGGCGGCCCGGCGGCCGCCTCGCTTTTTTCATGGGCGTTTGCGTTTCGTCGCAATCTTCGGCGCTTGATACCGGCGATGCTGCATTTCGTCGCAATCCGGTGGAGAGCGGCGCGCCTTCTGGCTACAGTGGAGTCATACAAACACCGTACCTAAAGGAGAAACACCATGAACGTCCTCAAAAATATGGAAGCCATCTTCCTCGTCAGCGCCGTCCTGTTGTGCGCCGCCGGCTATGCCAGCGCCACCCCGGTGCCACTGAGCGTGCCCGCCTCTAAAATGGCTATCGCCGATGGCGCCCACATGCAAATCGTCAGCGTGCACGCCAAGCGCCTGAGCGCCGCCGAAAAAGCCGCACTGTGACCGGCGCGCCGCAGCCTGTCGCTGATGTAGATAAAAAGTTCTAGACAATCCAAACTAGATAAATTATTCTACATTCATCGACAGGGAGCCCGGCATGAGCATCGTCCGCACCATCAACACCATCAGCACCGTCGGCCATTCCCGACACACCCGACACACCCCATACCGCGCCGGCAGCCGTTCATGAACCACGTGCTGCCCGCCCTGGTGTCCGCCATTGGCTGGGCGCTGCTGCACTTTCTCTGGCAAGGCCTGTTGATAGGCTGGGGTACGACGCTGGCGCTGCATCTGCTGCGCCGCGCGCGACCGCAGCTGCGCTACGCCGTCGCCTGCGCCGCCTTGCTGCTGTGCGCCGCGCTGCCGCTGGCCGGCATCGCATCGCGCTTGAGCGCCGCCGACGTCACCACCCTGGCCGATGCGCCGGCGTCAGCGGCGCTGCATTTTTCCTTTGCCGGTGCCGGCTCCATCGCCGCCGCGCCCTCGCTGCTGCCAGCGAACTGGCTGCCGATGTTGAAGTGGGATTTCGGTGGCCAGCTGTCGTGGATCGTGCTGCTGTGGCTCTGCGGCGCCACGCTGATGACGCTGCGCCTGGCCATCGGCCTGCTGTGGGTGTCCGAGCACACGCGGCCCGGCCAGTACCGCGTCGACCATTACTGGCAGCGGCGTTTGTCGCAACTGGCGCTGCGCCTGGACCTCACGCAGCACGTGCGGCTTGGCGTGGCCGACCTGCTGGACAGTCCGATCACGGCCGGCTACTGGCGTCCTATCGTGCTGGTGCCGGCGGCGCTGGTCAGCGGCATGCCGCCCGATTTGCTGGAAGCCTTGCTGGCGCACGAACTGGCGCATATCAAGCGCCACGATTACCTGGTCAACCTGATTCAAAGCGCGATAGAAATCCTGCTGTTCTACCACCCGAGCGTGTGGGCGCTGTCGCGCCGCATCCGCATCGAGCGCGAACAGGTCGCCGACGATCTCGCCGTCAGCGCGCTCGGTCAGCCGCAGCGCCTGGCGCAAGCTTTATCCGAACTGGATCGTTTTCAGTTCGCCACCACCCAACTGGCCCACGCGGCCCACGGAGGAAATCTCATGTCACGTATTAAACGCCTGGTGCGTCCCGATGTCGAAGCTGCGAGCTGGAAGATGGCTCTGCCCTTGCTAGGCCTGTGCGCGGCCAGCGCCGTGTTTTATGCGCAGGCCGCGCCGGCGCCGGCGCCCGCATCGGCACCTGCCGCCGCCGATGTGCAGGACGCCGCGCCGCCGGTTCCAGCCGTGCCGCCCGTCGCGGCGATTCCTCCCGCGCCGCCGGTGGCGGCGATCCCGCCCGTACCTCGAGTCGCGGCGATCCCGCCCGCGCCGCCGGTGGCGGCGATCCCGCCCGCGCCGCCCGCTCCTCCGGCGCCGCCGGCCGCACCGGCATCGATAACGTCGGCGCAGCTGCACGGCGCCCACGTCGAGCGCTGGACCCTGCACGACGGCGGCTCCTCCTATGCGGTGGTGCACGGCGGCCAGGATGCGATCACGGTATCGGGCAGCTATGGCGACGTGCAGGAAGTGGGCAAATTGCAGCACAGCGTCAAGGGCGATTTCGTCTGGACCCGCGACGGCGAAAAGGCGTATCTGATCCAGGACCCGGCGATCATCGCCAGGATCGACGCGGCCTGGGCGCCGGTCAAGCAGATGAGCGCGAAGATGAACGAGCAGGGCGCGCGCATGAATGAGCAGGGCAAGGCCATGAACGCGCTCGGCGCCAAGATGGACGCCACCGCCAACACGGCCGAAAGCAAGGCCGCCACGCGCGCCCTCGATCAGAAAGGCCGGCAGATGGATGCGCTGGGTCGCCAGATGGATGGCGTCGGCCGCGAGATGGACCGCATCGGCAACCGCATGGAGACCGCGTCGTCGGACGGGCAGCGCGCCGCGCTGCAAAGCCAGATGGCGCAGGTGCAGGCGAAGATGGAACCCTTGCAGCAGCAGATGATGCAGCTCCAGCGCGACATGCAGCAGTACAGCGCCGTGCTGCAAGCGTCGCAGGTGCCGATGCAGGCGCTGGGCCAGCAAATGAAACAGGCCGGCAAGCCGATGGAAGAACTGGGCCGCCAGATGAGTGAACTGGGGCGCGAACAGGGCCGCATCAGCCGCGAAGCGGAGCGCACCACGCGCGAGCTGCTGCGCGAGGCGATCAAGAACGGCAAGGCCGTGCCGGCGCCGTCGTCCAGCGAAGGCTGATCCGAACCGGCGGACGCGCGCCATGGGCCGGTGCGCGTCTCCGGCACGCGACCCATCGTGATCGCACCCCTGCCGGTATAATCACGGCATGCAAAATCTCCTCCACAACCTCAATCCCGAACAACTCGCCGCCGTCACGCTGCCGGCGCAGAGCGCCCTGATTCTCGCCGGCGCCGGCTCCGGCAAAACCCGCGTGCTGACCACCCGCATCGCGTGGCTGATCCAGACCGGCCAGGTGTCGCCGTCCGGCATCCTGGCCGTCACCTTCACCAACAAGGCGGCCAAGGAAATGACGTTGCGGCTGTCGGCCATGTTGCCGATTAATACGCGGGGCATGTGGATAGGGACTTTCCACGGCCTGTGCAACCGCCTGTTGCGCACCCACTACCGCGACGCGGCGCTGCCGCAGACCTTCCAGATCCTCGATACGCAGGACCAGCTGTCGGTCATCAAGCGCCTGCTCAAGGCGAACAATGTCGACGACGAGAAGTTCCCGCCCAAGGAGCTGATGTACTTCATCAACGGCGCCAAGGACCAGGGCCTGCGCGCCGACAAAATCGACCCGTACAGCGCGGACGAGCGCAAAAAGGTCGAGCTGTACCAGCTGTACGACGACCAGTGCCAGCGCGAGGGCGTGGTCGATTTCGCCGAGCTGCTGCTGCGCACCTATGAACTCCTGAGCCGCAACCAGCCCTTGCGCGAACATTATCAGCAGCGCTTCCGCCACATCCTCGTCGACGAGTTCCAGGACACGAACAACCTGCAATACAGCTGGCTCAAACTGATGGCGGGGCACGGCCAGCCTGGCGGCGCGCTGTTCGCCGTCGGCGACGACGATCAAAGCATCTACGCCTTCCGCGGCGCCAACGTCGGCAACATGAGCGCCTTCGAGCGCGAGTTCAATGTGCAGAACCTCATCAAGCTGGAACAGAACTACCGCTCGCACGGTCACATCCTCGACGCCGCCAATGTGCTGATCGTGAACAACAGCAAGCGCCTCGGCAAAAACCTGCGCACCGACGCCGGCCACGGCGAGCAGGTGCGCGTCTACGAAGCCAGTTCCGACCTGGCCGAGGCGCAGTGGATCATCGAGGAAGCCAAGAGCCTGATCGCCGACGGCGCCTCGCGCAGCGAGATCGCGGTGCTGTACCGCTCGAACGCGCAGTCGCGCGTGATCGAGCACGCGCTGTTCTCGGCCGGTATCGCCTACCACGTCTATGGCGGCCAGCGTTACTTCCAGCGCGCGGAGGTCAAGCACGCCATCGCGTATCTGCAATTGATGGACAATCCGCACAACGATTCGGCCTTCCTGCGGGTGGTGAACTTCCCCACGCGCGGCATCGGCGCGCGCTCCATCGAGGCCTTGCAGGCGGCGTCCGAGCAGCACCGCATTTCGCTGTACGCGGCCGTGCCTTACGTGGCCGGCAAGGCCGGTTCCTCGCTCGGCGGCTTCGTCAAGCTGGTCGAGGGCGCGCGCTTTGAAACGCAGCAAATGGCCTTGCCGGAGCTGGTGCGCGTGGTGCTCGAAGCGAGCGGTTTGCTGACCCACTACCAGAGCGAAAAAGAAGGCGCCGACCGCATCGAAAACCTGGAGCAGATGGTCAGCGCGGCGACCCAGTTCGTGTCCGAGGAAGGTTTCGGACAGGGCGCGCCGGCGCATCTGGGACCGCGCGCGCAGGCGCAGGCGGGCAGCCCCATCGTCAACGAGGACGGCATCGAAATCTACGACGCCGACGCGCCGCTGCCGACGGTGATGTCGCCGCTGTCGGCCTTTTTGTCGCACGCCTCGCTGGAGGCCGGCGACAACCAGGCCACGGCCGGACAGGACGCGCTGCAAATGATGACGGTGCACTCGGCCAAGGGACTGGAGTTCGACAACGTCTTCATCACCGGCCTGGAAGAAGGCTTGTTCCCGCACGAGAGCAGCTCGCGCGAGGATGGCGGCGTGGAGGAGGAGCGGCGTTTGATGTATGTGGCGATCACGCGCGCGCGCAAGCGCCTGTACATGTGCTTCGCGCAGACCCGCATGCTGCACGGGCAGACCCGCTACAACATGAAGTCGCGCTTCTTCGACGAGCTGCCGGAGGCGTCGCTCAAGTGGCTGTCGGCGAAAGTGCAGTCGCACTGGTCGGCCAACAACCGCAAGTCGGCGTGGGACGAGGCGCCGCTGACCGGTTCCGACAACGCGATCGCGCAGAAGATGCAGCAGAAGCTTAGCGGTCCGGGATGGCGCATCGGCGAATCGGTCGCGCACGGGAAGTTCGGCGAGGGCGTGATCGTCAACATCGAAGGCAGCGGCAGCAACGCGCGCGCGCAGATCAACTTCGGCAGCTTCGGTATGAAGGTGCTCGATCTGAGCGTGGCGAAGCTGGAGCGGCTGGCGCGCTGATTGCCGGATCGTCCACCGGCGTGACTTCGGGGTCAAGACCGGGGATCAAGACCGGTGGTCTTGATCCCGATTGAGGTCGGCTACTTTGCCTGCGCCGCTTCCTGCTCAGGCACCGCGCCAAAGATCTGCCGATAGCTCACATACAGCCAGCAGTGGATCAGCACCATGCTAAGTAGCGTGATGGGCAAAATCAGTATGATCGCCTGCGTCGTGCCGAACACGATGGCGGCGAGCAGGCCGGCGAACTGAGAAACGACGAAGAAAATAATCACGCTGGTGGCGAATGCCTTCAGCGCGCGCGCCACGGAAAAAAAGCTGAAGAACAGCGCCTTCCCGAGGCTCATTTTTTGCCAGTAGATCAGCGGCGTGGCGAAGCAGGAAAACAGCCAGGCCAGTTGCATGATGGTGGTGGCCGTCTGCACCGCGTATTTCGATTCTTCCAGCAGGGCGATGTCGAACGGCGTTTCGTTCAGGGCCATCTTCAGCAGGCGGCCGTCGTCCATCCAGCACATCACGCCGAAGGCCAGCAGCGTCACCAGCAAATAGAGCGAGCCGAGGGCGGCCAGCGGCCACAGGGTCTGCCGCTTGAAGGCGACGAATAGCAGGCCGGAATGAACCGGCTTGCCCTGGTCGATGTCGGCGCAGGCCTGCAACAGCGCGGCGGAGAACAGCGGTATCGTCAGCACCGGCAAAATGGGGCCGAACAGCGGGATCAGCAAAAAGGCCACCGACAGGAAAAGGCAGCTCAGCATCAACGCCGTCAGCGCGAACGGCTGTTTGCGGAACAGCGAAAATGCTTGTTTGATCCACTGCCAGCCAGTGTTTGCGGGAAGTTTGTTCATGCGGGCAGCGCCGGTGGGAGGGTGGCGATCCGGGCGCGCAAGATGCGCTCGAAATGCGCCGGATCGTGAGGGGTCAGCAGCTGCGCCGCGCGCGGCAGGTGCAGGTCGTACAGGCGCGAGAGCCAGAAGCGCAGCGCGGCGGCGCGCAGCATGGGCTGCCACGCGGCCCGCTCGGCGGTCGTGAACGGACGCTCGGCGTGGTAGGCGTCGAGCAGGGCGCGCGCGCGGTCGGCGTCGAGCGCGCCGCTGGCGACGTCTATGCACCAGTCGTTGACGGTGACGGCGACGTCGAACAGCCAGCTGTCGCAGCCGGCGAAGTAGAAATCGAAGAAGCCGGTCAGGCGTTCGCCGTCGAACATCACGTTGTTGCGGAACAGGTCGGCGTGCACCGGCCCTTGTTCCAGCGCGGCGTAGGTGGCGCCGGCCGCGTAGTCCTGCTGGAAGCGCATCTCGTCGCGCAGCAGCGCGCCGTTCGACTCGCTCAAAAACGGCAGCACCTGCGGCGCCGTCTCCGTCCACCACGCCAGGCCGCGCAGATTGGGCTGGCGCAGCGGGAAATCGCGCCCGGCCAAATGCATGCGCGCGACCATCGCGCCGACGGCGGCGCAGTGCGCCGGCCGCGGGTCCATTTGCGAGCTGCCGGCCAGTTTGCCGACGATGGCGGCCGGCTTGCCGTGCAGCGCGACGACCAGGGCGCCGTCGGCGTTGGCCACCGGCGCCGGCACCAGCACGCCGCGATCGGCCAGGTGGCGCATCAGCGTCAGGTAGAAGGGCAGCTGGTCGAAGAACAGGTTCTCGAAGATCGTCAGCACGAATTCGCCGCGTTCGGTCGTCAGGAAGAAATTGCTGTTCTCGATGCCGCTGGCGATGCCTTTGATCGCGCGCGCGGCGCCGAGGGGGAATTGCGTGATCCACTGGCGGACGTCATCCAGGCTGACCGGTGTAAAAACTGCCATGAAGGGAAACTAGGTTAGGGTTGCAAAAAAACCGGGGGGCGAAACGCCGCTTGCTTAGCCGCTTCGGGATCGCCGGCCACGGTCGCGGCGGCGCTGCCGGCCGCAAGCGGCACTTATTTGACGGCCGGCGGCGCGTTGTCGTCGGCGCTGGCGTCTTCCTCTTTCGAGGCTTTCTTTTTCTTGCCGAGGTCGAACTGCATCACGGTCCACTGGGGGCCGTGGTTGGTGCGGCCGAAGGTATCGCCCGGCATGGTGTTGCCGTTCACCGGCGCCGTGTGGACGGTGTAGGTGCTCGGGCCGCTCTTGACGGTTTCCTCGGTGATGACGCCACCCTCGCGCTTTTGCGTGATTTCGTGCGCCGGCGCCTGGCGGGCGTTGACCGTGATCGCGTCGTCGCCGGTGTCTTCGATCTTTTCCAGCTTGGGCGGCGCGGCGCTTGGGGGCTGCGCCGTGGCGACATGGGCGCTCAGCGCGAGGAGGAGGGCGGGCCAGAGGTATGCGCTGCGTTTCATGGTGGTATCGCCTAAGCTAAGCTACGTGAAGTTCAGAACTGAACGCCGGGATGTTTTCTACGGTTCATTGTAACAAACTGACACGCCGCCCGTTTTAAATGCGCAATTCATGGCGCGCCGTTGCGCAACGCCGGCGCCGAAACCCGGTGTGAATTCTGCGATAATGACAGAGACGCTATCTTCCGTGGCCGCGACGCCACGGGCAGTACACCATTCACCGCCGGCCGCCCTTGC
>NZ_JANXMI010000132.1 GCF_025354735.1 Rugamonas sp. | reverse complement strand
GGCGCTGGATGATGCGGAACACTTCCTCCACCAGGATGGGCGCCAGGCCCATCGACGGCTCGTCGAGCAGGATCACTTCCGGGTTGAGCATGACGGCGCGCGCCATCGCCAGCATCTGCTGCTCGCCGCCGGACAGCGTGCCGGCCAGCTGGTGCTGGCGTTCCTTCAAGCGCGGGAACAGCTCCAGCGCCTTTTCCAGGTCATGCTTGATGTCGCCCTTGGGCCGCGCGCGCGTGAAGCGCGGGAAGGCGCCCAGCAGCAGGTTGTCCGTGACCGTCATCGAGGCGAACACGCGCCGCCCCTCCGGCGAATGGGCCAGGCCGGCGCGCGCGATCTGGTGCGAGTCGCAACAGGTGATGTCCTTGCCGCCCAGCGTCACGCTGCCGCTTTTCGGCCTGAGCATGCCGGAGATGGCGCGCATGGTGGTGGTCTTGCCGGCGCCGTTGGAGCCGATCAGCGTCACCAGCGTTCCTTTCGGGACGTCCAGCGAAATGCCGTGCAGGACTTCGACTTTGCCGTAGGCGGCGTGCAGATTGGAGATGGTGAGCATGGCGCGTCCCGGTCCTGGTGTCAGTGATCGGCCAAGGCGGCCGGTGTCGGCGCGGCGGCCGGATGGTCCGCGGCCGCTTCGGCGCCGCCGCCCAGATACGCTTCGATCACCTTCGGATCACCCTGCACCACCGCCGGCGCGCCCTCGGCAATTTTCTGGCCGAAGTCGAGCACCGTCACCACGTCCGACAGCGCCATCACCACGTCCATGTGATGCTCGATCAGGATGATGGTGATGCCATGCTCGCGGATCTTGCGGATGATGGCCATCAGCTCCTTGATGTCGGGCGCCGTCAGGCCGGCCGCCGGCTCATCGAGCAGCAGCAGGCGCGGACTGAGTCCGAGCGCGCGGCCGATTTCCAGCAGCCGCTGTTTGCCGTAGGGGAGATTGCGCGCCTCCTCGCCGGCCAGATCGGCCAGGCCGACGAAGTCGAGGATGCTGGCGGCCCGTTCGCGCGCCGCGCGTTCCTCGCGCCGGTAGCGCGGCGTTTGCAGCATCACGTCGAGCACATTGGACTGGAAGGTGTTGTGCAGGCCGACCAGCACATTCTCGGTGGCCGACATCTCGCCGAACAGCTGCACGTTCTGGAAGGTGCGGGCCACGCCGCCGAGCGCGATCTGCGACGGCGTGCGGCCCGAGATCACGGCGCCCGCGAATTCGACCTTGCCGCCGGTCGGATGGTAGATGCCGGTGAGGACATTCATCATCGTGCTCTTGCCCGAGCCGTTAGGCCCGATCAAGCCATGCACCGTGCCTTGCACCACACTCAGGCTGACCTGGTTCAGCGCCTTCAGGCCGCCGAACTGCATCAGCACATGGTCGACATCGAGCAGCACCGCGCCCGCGCCGCCGCCCTGAACGTGCGCGAACGCCGGCACCCGCGCGCTGGCCAACGGCGCGGCGGCGCGCACGGCGCCTTTGCCGGCAAAGCTCAACACGAATCCGACGATGCCGTCCTGAAGATAATAGACCACGAACAGCGTCATCAAACCGAAGATGGTCAGGCGCCAGTCGACGATGTTCTCCAGCCTGAAGGAAAAGCCGGCCATGCCTATCGTCGCCACCAGCGGCACCAACACGCCGCGCAGCGTCGTGCGTTTTTTGGCCAGCATCAGCGCCGATCCGATCACGCCCAGCACGGCGGCGGCGACGGCGATTTCGCGGAACAGCTCAATGTCGGCCAACAGGCTGGGGAGCATCACCACGATCATCGCGCCGATCAGGGCGCCGGAGCGGGTCTTGCGGCCGCCCATGATGACGGCCAGCAGGAACAATATCGTCAGCTCGAAGTTGTAGGTGTTGGGCGAGATGTACTCCTCCGAATACGCATACAGGCTGCCGGCCAGTCCCGCGAAGCCGGCACTGATGACGAAGGCGTAGACCTTGTAGCGATACACGGACACGCCCATGCAGTCGGACGCGATCGGGCTGTCGCGCAGCGCCTCGAAGGCGCGGCCCAGGTTGGACTTGAGGATGCGGTGCACCACGACCAGCGCCACCACCATCAGCGCCGCCACCATATAGTAGTAACCGACCTCGCCGAGCTTGACGCCGAAGATCGCCGGCTTGGCGATCTTCAGTCCCATCGGACCGTTGGTGAGGAAGTCCATCTCGTTGATCAGGATCTGGATGATGGTGCCGAAGGCCAGCGTGACCATCGCCAGGTACGGGCCGGTGACGCGCAGCGCCGGCAGCGCCAGCACGGCGCCGAACAGCGCCGCGCCGGCCACGCTGGCCGGAATCGCGAGCCAGAACGGCAGGCTCAGTTTCACCACCAGCACGCCGGTCGCGTAGGAGCCGATGCCGAACAGGCCGGCGTGGCCGAGCGACACCTGGCCGGTGTAGCCGACCACGATATCGAGCCCGAACAGCAGGATGGCGTAAATCAGTATCGTCTCGGCCAGGTGGATGTAGTAAGGATTCGGTATCAGCGTCGGATACAGGGCCAGCGCCGCCACGCCCGCCGCGCCGAGAAGGAGCATCTTCTTGTTCATGGTCAGACCTTCTTGATCGCGGTTTTGCCGAACAGGCCGGAGGGCTTGACCGCCAACACCAGCAACAGCAGCACCAGTCCCGGCACCTCTTTGTAGCCGGTCGAAATATAGTAGCCGGTCGCCGTTTCGGCGATGCCCAGTATCAGCCCGCCGACGATGGCGCCGACGCCCGACGTCAGCCCGCCGATGATGGCGACGGCGAAGGCCTTCAATCCCAGCGAGGCGCCCATGGTGGCGCCGGTCAGCGTCAGCGGCGCCACCAGCACGCCGGCGAAGGCCGCCGTCGCAGACGACAGCGCGTACGAAAACGTGATGACGAGCCGTGTGTTGATGCCCATCAGGCCGGCCGCGTCGCGGTCGTTGGCGGTGGCGACGACCGCCTTGCCGTAGATGGAATAGCGGTTGAACAGCTCCACCGCCAGCATCATCGCCAGCGCGCCGACGACGACCGCGATCTGCATCGGCTGCACGTTGGCGCCCAACACCGTCAGGGGCTTGGCGCTGAGCGGCGACGGGAACGTCAGGTCGTCCTTGCCCCAGATATTTTCGGCGACGTTTTTAAAGATGATGGCCAGCGCGATGGTCGACATGATCCAGCCGAATTCGGACTTGATCTTGATGGCCGGCCGCACGCCTATCCATTCGACGAAAGCGCCCTGCAAGGCGCCGAACACGATCACCAGCGGCACCATCAGCAGGTAGCTCATGTAAGGGCCGCCGTGGATGGTGCCAACCAGGCTGAGGCCGACCAGCGCGCCCAGCATCAGCGCCTCGCCCTGGCCGAAGTTCAGCGTGCCGGAAGTGGCGAAGGTCAGCTGGTAGCCGAAGGCGATGACGGCGTAGATCATGCCGAGCGCGATGCCGCTGAAGACGAGTTGAAGAAAAATATCCATGATGGCGTCACCTAACGATCAGTACATGCAAATGAGCGCGCATAAAAAAGCCAGGCTTGACGCGTCAAGGCTGGCCTTATGCGGGCATCGCGGGCTTACTTGGCCAACACCACGCGGCCGTCCCGGACTTCGCCGAACACCGGAATGTCGGCCGTGATGGCCTCGTGGTTGTCCTTGGTGAACGGCTTCGAATAGGTCGTGACGACGCCCTCGATCTTGTCGTTCATGCTTTCCAGCGCGGCGCGCACTTTGGGACCGTCGGTGCTGCCGGCCTGCTTGATGGCGGCCGCCAGCAGGTAGATCGAATCGTAGCCCTGCGCGGCCGACACCGGCGACGGCATGCGGCCGTTGGGCGGGTGGTAGGCCTTGACGTAGGCGTCGATGAAGGCCTTGCGCTTGGGCGTGGTCGGGTCTTCGATGAAGGTCTGCGGCATGCGGGTGCCGTCGCCGTTCTTGCCGGCGTTGTCGATGAAGTTCGCCATCGACAGCGTCCAGCTGCCGATCAGCGGCACCTTCCAGCCCAGTTTTTCCATGCCGTTGGCGATCTGCGCCAGCTCCGGACCGATGCCATAGGTGAGCACCACTTCGGCGCCGGCCTGCTTGGCCTTGAGCAGCTGGGCCGTCATGTCGACGTCCTTCAGATTGTATTTTTCGGTGGCGACGGCCTTGATGCCTTTTTTGTCGAGCGCCTTTTCCAGATCCTCGCGACCGAGCTGGCCGTAGTTGGTGGAGTCGGCCAGGATGGCGACTTTTTTGAAGTGGCGCCGTTCGACGGCCTCCTCGACGATCATGTGCGACTGGATCGAATCGTTGGCGGCGTTGCGGAAGATGTAGTTCTCCGGCTGGTCGGCGAACTGCTTGGTGACGATGGAGCCGGTGGCGACGTTGTCGATGACGGGTATCTTCGCTTCCTGGTAAAAGCGCTGCGAGGCCAGCGCCACGCCGGTGTTGATGAAGCCGACCGTGGCGACGACCTTTTCCTTATTAATCATCTCCTGCGCGATTTGCACGCCACGTTCGTTCTTGGCCTCGTCGTCGCGCTCCACCATTTGCAGCTGGCGTCCCAGCACGCCGCCCTTGGCGTTGATTTCGGCCACGGCCAGCTTGACGCCGTCGCGCATCGACACGCCCATCGGCGCGGAGCCGCCCGTGAACGGACCGGCCACGCCGATCTTGATGGGGTCCGCCGCCATGGACGCCGCCGAAAAGCCGAGCGCCATCCCTGCCACAAGCAATTTCAAAGTGAAATTCATTGTCATCTCCTGTTACGCTGTTTTTATAGTCGTACGCTGGAATCATTGCCCCATCGTTGAAATGATTGTAGGTTACTAAAGTAACAGCAGCAATCAATACGTATGACGCGATGCAGCAGAATCGGCCGTAAGCAAACAGTAAGGAAATAGTCAGCTAAATCAGCTATTTAGACGGACGGCGGGGGAACCGGGCGCAGACCCCGGTGTTAGTTGACCGCGCCCCAAGCGCTTCCGGTGTGATTGGCCGCGCATTTACCTGGACAGGTCGATACCATACAGCGCATACCCCTTGCCGCCACCATCATCGGCCCGCAGCTGCGACACGTTGAGCAAACCGGCCTGCCGCGCCAGCGCCACCATCTCCGGCGCGCTATGGAACACGACCGCGCCCTTCACCGCCACCGGCGCGAAACGCCAACTGCGGCCGGCGCCGTTGGCCGCCCGCGTCAGCCCCTTATGCGCCTGGATATAAGCGATCAGCACATCGCGGTTGTTGTCCGGCGAGGCCAGGATGGTGCGGCCGCCGTCCAGGCCAGGGAAATTCCCGCCGCCGCTGGCGCGAAAATTATTCGTCGCCACCAAAAACTCCTGCGCCGGCGCGACTGCCCGGCCGCGATACGCCAGCCCGACGATGCGCTGCCCGACCGGCCGCGTGACGTCGATCTGGTAGCGCACATCATCGCCGGTCAGCTCGTCGAAATTGAAGCCCGCCACCGCCGTGTTGACCAGCTCCTGCTGCGCGCCGCTGGCCGGGTCGATGCGGTTGAAGCGTTCGGCCGATTTCTCCAGCCACGCCTTCAGTTGCGCGCCGTCGACCTTCACGGCCGACAGCGAATTCGGATACAGGTACAAGTCGGCCGCGTTGTTCAGCGCGACCGGCCCCGCCGGCACATCGGTGTAATCGCCGACACCGGCCGCGCCGGTCTTGAACGGCGACGCCATCGACAATACGGGTAGCTGCGCGTATTGCGGCAGATTGGTCTTCACATAGTCGGCCAGATACGCGGCCTGCGCCTGGTTCACCAGCTGCACGGCGCTGACGTCGCCGACGTCGGAAAAATAGGCCGACATGCGGAAATCGCTGGAGCCCAACGGCTGTCTCACATAGGATATCGTCGCCGCGTGTTCGGCGGCGATCAGCTTCGCGATGGCCGGATCGGCGTCGACGACGCTGCGGTCGGCGTTCTGGATGGCGCGCGCCTCGACCGTCGTCGCGGCCTTGTCGACGCTCCACGCGGCGCCGTCGAAGCGCAGCCGCAGCCCGATCACGCCGAGGTTCTTACCCCACAGTCCCGCCATCACGGTCGGCACGCCGTTGACGGTGCCGCGCACCTTGTCGACGCCGGGCAGATTGAATTGCGGCGCCGTGCCGGCCGCGTTCGGGAACACCTGGTGCGCATGGCCGATCAGCAGCGCGTCGATGCCGGCCACCTGCGCCAGATAATAACTGCCGTTTTCCATCGCCGGCGAATACGGCGCCGCATCGAGGCCGCCGTGCGACAGCGCGACGATGACGTCGGCGCCCTCCGCGCGCATCCGCGGGATGAATTTCTGCGCCGTCTCGCGCCAGCCTTCGGTATAGATTTTCCCGTCCAGCCAGCGCTTGTCCCACGCCAGGATCACCGGCGGCGCGAAGCCGATGATGCCGACCCTGATCGTCGCCGTCAGCGGCCGGCCATCGGGCCCGGTGGCGCTGACGGTCTTGGCGATGATGCGGTAGGGCGCGAACAGCGGCTGGCGCGTCCTGCTGCTGTAGACGTTGGCCAGCACCAGCGGGAACGCGGGGCCGGCGCAGCGCGGTGTCGCCGCCGGCACGCCGTCGACGTCGAAATGGCTGCCGGTGACCTGGTTCAGGTACGGCAGGCCGTAGCTGAATTCATGGTTGCCGATGCCGCCACCGTCGTAGCCCAGCGTGTCCATGGTTTTGTAGATGGCCAGCTTGTCGCCGCATGGCAGCGGCGCGGCCAGCGCCTGGTAATCCGCCAGCGCCGTGCCCTGGATGGTGTCGCCGTCGTCCAGCAGCACCGTGTTGGCGTACTGCGCGCGGGCCTGGCCGATCAGCGTGGCGACGCGGTCGAAGCCGAAGGAGCTGTCGGCGCGCAGCTTGTAGTAGTCGTAGCCGATCACGTTGGCGTGCAGGTCGGTGGTTTCCAGCAGCGCCAGCGTGACCCGGCTGCCGGCCGGCGGCGCTGTCGGCAGCTTCGGCACCATCGGGGCGCACGCCGGCAGGCACAAAAAAATCGCAAACGGCAAGGCAGAACGGCGCATGAGGTATCCCGGTGGCTTCTAAAATCGACAACGATGTCGCCGCCATAATACGCAGCGGCCCGGCCGTCATCAAGCGTTACACAGAAACGGTCCCGGAACGGCGCGGCGCTAGCGTATAATCCAGGGTTGATTTCAGCCCTAGAAAAGATAAAAGCCATGGAAGCCGAACGCATTAACGCCCTCTCCGCCCTGCTCGCCGATCTCACGACGCGCGAAGCCGAACTTCGGAGGTATCTTTGACTTCGATACCAAGTCAGAGAAACTCGAACAAGTTAACGAAGAATTAGAAGATCCGACCGTCTGGGACGATCCGAAAAAAGCCCAGGACCTCGGTAAGGAAAAGAAGTCGCTGGAGACCATCGTCTTCTCGCTGACCAAGGCCGACGCCGACCTGCGCGACATGAACGACCTGTTCGCGATGGCCAAGGAAGAAGGCGACGACGACACGCTCGAAGCGGTCATCGCCGACACCGACGAGATTAAGAAGGTCATCGAAGGCATGGAGTTCCGCCGGATGTTCAACAATCCGATGGATCCGAACAACTGCTTCATCGACATCCAGGCCGGCGCCGGCGGCACCGAAGCCCAGGACTGGGCCTCGATGCTGCTGCGCCAGTACCTGCGCTATTGCGAACGCAAAGGCTTCAAGGTTGAGATCATGGAGCAGTCCGACGGTGAGGTGGCCGGCATCAAGACCGCCACGCTAAAGGTCGAGGGCGACCACGCCTACGGCTACCTGCGCACCGAGACCGGGGTCCACCGCCTGGTGCGCAAGTCGCCGTTCGACAGCGCCAACGGCCGCCACACCTCGTTCACGTCGCTGTTCGTGTATCCGGAAGTCGATGACTCGATCGACATCGAAGTCAATCCGGCCGACCTGCGCGTCGATACCTACCGCGCCTCCGGCGCCGGCGGTCAGCACATCAACAAGACCGATTCGGCCGTGCGTCTGACGCACATGCCGTCCGGGATCGTGGTGCAGTGCCAGAACGACCGTTCGCAGCACCGCAACCGCGCCGAGGCGATGGAAATGCTGAAGGCCAAGCTGTACGAGATGGAGCTGCGCAAGCGCATGAGCGAGCAGCAGAAGCTGGAAGACTCGAAGACCGATGTGGGCTGGGGCCACCAGATCCGCTCCTACGTGCTCGATCAGTCGCGCATCAAGGATTTGCGGACCAACTTCGAAACCGGCAACACCAAGGGCGTGCTCGATGGCGACCTCGATGACTTCATTTCGGCCTCGCTCAAGCAAGGCGTTTAAGGATGCATACCACGATGGCACAGCGCGCATTCATCTTCGACATGGACGGCACGATCGTCGACAATATGGACTTCCACACCAGGTCGTGGATCACGTTCTTCGAGCGGCGCGGCCATGCCATCGAGCCCGATGCCTTCTTTCGCGACACCGCCGGCCGCCAGGGCCATGAAATCATGCGCACCTACATCGGCGACCATTTGAGCAAGGAAGAAAACGCCCTGCTCAACGCCGAGAAGGAAGAGCTGTACCGCGAGCTGTACGCGCCGCACCTGGCGACGGTGCCGGGCTTCGAGCAGTTCATCGCCCGCGCCAAAAGCGCCGGCGTGAAGCTGGCCGTGGCCACCGCCGCGCCGCCCGAGAACATCGACTTCACGCTCGATGGCCTCGGCCTGCGCAGCCGGTTCGACGCCATCGCCGGCGCCGCCGATGTCGCGCGCGGCAAGCCGAATCCGGACGTGTTCCTGCTGGCCGGCCAGCGTTGCGGCGCCCTGCCGGCCGACAGCATCGTCTTCGAAGACGCGCCGCTGGGCGTGGAAGCGGCACGCCGCGCCGGCATGCGCGCCGTGGTGCTGACCACGACGCTGCCGGCCGAGGCCTTCGCCGAATTCGACAACGTGATCCGCATCGCCCGCGACTTCAGCGAACTCGATATCGACGCGCTGTTCGCCACCGCGATCGCACAATAAATCATCACCCATAACCAAGATACAGACCATGACTACGGATCTTCAAGAACAAGCAGCGCCGCTCGACGAAAACAAAATCATCGCCGAGCGCCGCGCCAAACTGGCCGTATTGCGCAGCGAAGGCATCGCCTTCCCGAACGACTTCAAGCCGCAGCACAAGGCGGCCGACCTGCACGCGCAATACGCTGCGAAGACCCGCGAAGAACTCGAAGCCGATGCCGTCACCGTGGTGCTGGCCGGGCGCATGATGCTCAAACGCGAAGCCGGCAAAAAAGCCGCCTTCGCCACCTTGCAGGACGCGTCCGGCCCCAAGGCCGACGGCCGCATCCAGATCTACGCCACGCTGGACCTGACCGGCGAAGCCGCGATGGCCGCGCTGCACCACTACGACCTGGGCGACATCCTCGGCGTGACCGGCACGCTGTTCAAGACCAAGACCGATGAACTGACCATCAAGGTCAGCGAACTGCGCTTGATTACCAAGTCGCTGCGGCCGCTGCCGGACAAGTTCCACGGCCTGGCCGACCAGGAGACCAAGTACCGCCAGCGCTACGTCGACCTTATCATGAACGAGGAGACGCGCCGCACCTTCAAGGCCCGCACTGCCGCCATCTCGTCGATGCGCCGCTTCATGGAAAAGAACGAATTCATGGAAGTGGAAACGCCGATGCTGCACGCCATTCCGGGCGGCGCCGCGGCCAAGCCCTTCATCACGCACCACAACGCGCTCGACATGCAGATGTATCTGCGCATCGCGCCGGAGCTGTACCTGAAGCGCCTGGTGGTCGGCGGCTTCGACCGCGTGTTCGAGATCAACCGCAACTTCCGCAACGAAGGCGTGTCGGTTCGTCACAACCCCGAATTCACGATGATGGAATTCTATGCGGCCTATACCGATTACCGCTGGCTGATGGACTTCACCGAAGCGATCATCCGCCAGGCCGCCGTCGACGCCCACGGCACCGCGACGCTGACCTACGGCGGCCGCGAGCTCGATCTGGCCAAGCCCTTCCACCGCCTGACCATCGTCGAAGCGATCAACAAGTACGCGCCGGGCTACACCGCCGAGCAGCTGACGGATGCTGAATTCATCAAGGCCGAACTGCTGAAGTTCGGCGTCAAGCCGTTCGCCACCGCCGGCCTGGGCGCGCTGCAACTGGCGCTGTTCGAGGAAACGGCCGAAGCGCAGCTGTGGGAGCCGACCTACATCATCGACTACCCGGTGGAAGTGTCGCCGCTGGCGCGCGCCTCCGATACGGTGCCGGGCATCACCGAGCGCTTCGAGCTATTCATGGTCGGCCGCGAAATCGCCAACGGCTTCTCCGAATTGAACGACGCGGAAGACCAGTCGGCGCGCTTCCTGGCGCAGGTCGCCGCCAAGGACGCCGGCGATGAGGAGGCGATGTTCTACGACGCCGACTACATCCGCGCGCTCGAATACGGCATGCCGCCGGCCGGCGGCTGCGGCATCGGCATCGACCGCCTGATGATGATCATCACCGACTCGCCGAACATCCGCGACGTGCTGCTGTTCCCGCACCTACGCCGCGAAGACTGATCGTCCGCGCCCAATAAAAAGCCGCTCAGCCTTAAAACTGAGCGGCTTTTTTGCCGATCCGCCGCGTGGCTTGTCCATCAAATTGAAATATACTGCGGTATATGCCAAGGAGGTCGACATGAGCCAGGTCGCAAAACTCTTTATCGATGGGCGCAGCCAGGCGGTGCGCCTGCCGGAAGCCTATCGCTTCGACACCAAAGAAGTATTTATCCGACAAGATCCCGAGACCGGCGACGTGATCCTGTCGCGCCGCCCCGATACCTGGGACGACTTTTTCGCGGCGCTGAAACAGGCCAAGGTGGCGGCCGATTTTTTCGGTCCCGAAGAGCGTCTGCAAGACACACTAGAACGCGATCCCTTTGATGGATGGCGCGAATGACCTTGCGCATGCTCGACACCAACTCGGTGAGCTATCTGATCAAGGACCTGATCACGAGTGACCATGCCTTCAATCAGGTGCCGAAGCTACGGCTTGAAGATTGGACCGTTTAAATAAAAAAGGGCCGCAGCCCTTTTTTTACTGCACCACGCGATAGCACGGCGTGTACTGCTTCCCCGCCAGCTTCATGCGATGCTGGGCGACGAAGGACGCCAGCAGCGCATCCATCGGCCCCATGATCGAGGCGTCGCCGTGGATCTCGAAGTGGCCGTGCTTTTCAATCGCGCGTATGCCTTCGTCCTTGACGTTCCCCGCCACCACGCCGGAAAACGCGCGCCGCAGATTCGCGGCCAGCATGTGCACTTCCTGGTTCTTGTGCAGTTTCAGGTTGCGCATGTTCTCATGCGTCGGCGCGAACGGCTTCTGGAATTCCTGGTCGATCTTCAGCAGCCAGTTGTAATAGTAGGCGTCGCTGCGCGACTTGCGGAACTCGCGCACCTGCTTGATCCCGGCCTGCATTTCGCGCGCCACCAGTTCCGGATCGTCGACGATGATCTTGTAGCGCTGCTGCGCTTCCGGTCCCAGCGTGGCGGCGATGAACTGGTTGATCTTCACAAAATATTCGCGCGACGTTTCCGGTCCGGTGAACACCAGCGGGAACGGGATGTCGGCGTTATCGGGATGGAGCAGGATACCGAGGATGTACAGTATCTCCTCGGCCGTGCCGGCGCCGCCGGGGAAGACGACGATGCCGTGACCGGTGCGCACGAACGCTTCGAGGCGCTTTTCGATATCGGGCATGATGACCAGGTCGTTGACGATGGGGTTGGGCGACTCGGCCGCGATGATGCCCGGCTCGGAGATGCCGAGATAACGCCCGTCCTGCATGCGCTGCTTGGCGTGGCCGATGGTGGCGCCCTTCATCGGGCCCTTCATCGCTCCCGGTCCGCAGCCGGTGCAGATATCGAGGCCGCGCAAGCCCATTTGGTAGCCGACTTCCTTCGAGTAGTTGTACTCGGCGCGGTTGATCGAGTGGCCACCCCAGCATACGACCAGGTTCGGGTTCAACATCGGCTTGAGCACATTGGCGTTGCGCAGGATGTGGAACACGGCGTCGGTGATGCCTTCCGTGCTGTCCATGTCGAACTTCGGATTGTCGGTGACTTCATTGCTGACGAAGATAATATCGCGCAGCACCGCGAACAGGTGCTCGTGTATGCCCTTGATCATTTTGCCGTCGACGAAGGCGATCGCCGGCGCGCCCTTGATATCGAGCTTGATGCCGCGCTCGCGCTGCACAATGCTGATCTCGAACGACTGGTAGCGCTCGAGCAGCTCCTTGCCGTCGTCGATGGTGCTGCCGCAATTGAGCACGGCCAGCGCGCAGTTGCGGAAAATTTTATAGAGGCCGCCATGGCTGGTATCGAGCAGCTTGTTCACTTCCGCCTTGGACAATACCTCCAGCTGTCCATCGGGCGAAATCAGGGTATCGACAACGTCAAGTTCCATGATGCGTAAGTCCTTTTCAGATTCATCTATCTATATGCCTGCCATGCCAATATACGACAACTGGGCCCCTTTGTGGCCGGAGAATGCAGAATCGCCCGGCTGCGGCGCATTGGCACAAATGACACACTATCGCCGCGGCCCCGCCAAAAGATGCGTGGGGACCGTTTTGTAGATTAAAATGCGCTCCTATCAGGATTCCAGCCGGCGGCGATGGCGCTCGGGCACGAGCGCGCCGCACGGCGGAGTCCTGTCATTTTTTTCGTCGACCATAAAAATTTTTAGGAGAAACCGCATGAGCGGTGCTACCACCCGGAACGCAGAAGTCGCAATCCCCGAGTTCAAGCAGATCATGGGGCATCCGGCCCCGCTGTGGATGTTGTTCATGACCGAATTCTGGGAGCGCTTCGCTTTCTACGGCATACGCTGGGCGCTGGTGCTCTACATCGTGGCCCAGTTCTTCGACGGGAACGCCGCCGGCGAATCGGCCGCCAACCTGACCTACGGTTCCTATCTGGCGGTGGTGTACGCGGCGGCGCTGTTCGGCGGCTACGTGGCCGACCGCGTGATCGGCTACCAGCGCTCGATCCTGATCGGCGCCGCCTTCATGGCGGCCGGCCTGTTCATGATCGCGCTGCCGGACGAGCATATCTTCAAGCTCGGACTGTCCACCATCATCATCGGCAACGGCATGCTCAAGCCGAACATCTCGACCATGGTCGGCAAGCTGTATGCGTTGTCGGACACGCGCCGCGACAGCGGCTTCACCATTTTCTACATGGGCATCAACGCCGGCGCCTTCGTCGCCCCCATCCTGACCGAATGGCTGGCCAGTAAAATCTTCGGCACCAACGCCATGCCCGCCTATAAGGTGGTGTTCATTTCGGCCGGCGTCGGCATGCTGATCAGCCTCGTATGGTTCGCCATCGGCCGCCGCGGCCTCAAAGGCATAGGCGCTCCGGCGCCGGAAGCGCAAAGCCCGATGCGCATCGTCTACGTCGCCGTCGGCGCGCTGTGCGTGATCCCGGTCGCCTACGCGCTGCTGGCGGCCGGTGCCAGCAGCCTGCAAGGCGTGCTGTCGGTGCTGTTCATCGGCCTGTCCGTGATGCTGCTGGTCGAAGGCATCCGCAACGGCAAGGTCGCGCGCGACAAGGTCATCGCCATGCTGCTGATCTTCTTCTTCAATATCATGTTCTGGATGTTCTTCGAGCAGGCCGGCAGCTCGTTCACCTTCCTGGCCGATAAAATCGTCGACCGCCAGATGTTCGGCTGGGAGTTCCCGAACGCCTACTTCCAGAGCGTGAACTCGATCGCCATCATCACGCTGGCGCCTATCATCGCCTTCATCTGGGTGGCCATGGGCCGCAAGAACATCAACCCTTCGATCTCGCGCAAGTTCGGTCTGGGCCTGATCTTCAACGCGCTCGCCTTCGGCCTGCTGATGTACGCGCTGTCCGACCTGGTCGACGCCAACAACAAGATCCCGTTCTGGACCCTGTTCATGGTCTACGTGATCCAGTCGGTGGGCGAGTTGTGCCTGTCGCCGATCGGCCTGTCGATGGTGACCAAGCTGGCGCCCACGCGCCTGGTCGGCCTGGGCATGGGCGGCTGGTTCCTGTCCACCGGCATCGGCAACAACCTGTCGGGCATCTTCGCCAGTTTCGTCAGCGGCAGCGAAGGCATGTCGGTGCACTCGGCGCTGCACGGCTACACGCTGGGCTTCGCGGCGCTGATGGCGGGCGGCGTGATCCTGTTCCTGATCGCACCGCTGATTAATAAGCTGATGCACGGCGTGAAGTAAGCTTATCGTCCGCTGCAAGGAAAACGGCGACCCGCGTGGTCGCCGTTTTCACATCCGCGCTTGTTCATCCGCGCCTCTGGCTTACGCCGCCGACGCCTGCTCGCGCGCCCGCGCGTTGACGGCGTCGAACCAGGCTTGCACCTTGTCGGCCGCATCGGCCGGCAGGTGCAGGCCCAGTTTGGAGCGCCGCCACAACACATCCTGCGGCGTGCGCGCCCACTCGTAGCGGCGCAGGTATTCGAGTTCGGCGCAGAACAGGCCGGGCGCGATTTCCTCCCCCATGTCGGCCAGCGTGTGGCGCCGGTCGAGCAGCGTATGGAGCCGCGTGCCGTAAGCGCGGGCGTAGCGCGCCACCAGCTGCGGCGCCAGCCACGTGTAGTTCAGCTGCACGGCGATCACCCACTGTTCATATTCGCGCACCGAGCGGTTTTGCGGCTCGGCGCCATACAGGTCGCCTCCCGGCAGGCAGGCGTGTTCGGTCCAGTGGCCGTGGCGGTTGCCCAGTTCCTTGGCGATGGTATCGACCGCTTCCTCGGCCAGCTTGCGGAAGGTGGTGATTTTTCCGCCGAAGACGCTGAGCACCGGCGCGCCGGCGTGGTCGACTTCGAGCCGGTAGTCGCGCGTGACGGCCTTGGCGTCGGCCGCCGCGTCTTCGACCAGCGGCCGCACGCCGGCGTAGCTCCACACCACGTCGGCCGGCGTCACCGGCTTGACGAAGTAGTGGCTCGCCAGCCCGCACAGGTAGTCGATTTCGGCGGCGTCGATGGCGACCTGATTGCGGTCGCCGTGGTAATCGAGGTCGGTGGTGCCGATCAGCGTGAAGTCGCGCTCATAGGGAATGGCGAACACGATGCGGCCGTCCGGATGCTGGAAGATGTAGGCGTGGTCGTGGTCGAAGATGCGCTTGACGACGATGTGGCTGCCCTTGATGAGCCGCAGGTGCCGGCCCTCGCCTTTCGGCGCGACGCTGTGCAGGAAGTCGGCGGTCCACGGTCCGGCGGCGTTGACCAGGTAGCGCGCGTTGACGCGGATCTCGCCGCAGCCCGGCTTGTGCAGCGACGCCTGCCAGCCGCCGGCCTGGCGCTGCACCGCGTTGCAGACGGTCTGCGTCAAAATGGTGGCGCCTTTTTCGGCGGCGTCGATCGCGTTGAGCACCACCAGGCGCGCGTCGTCGACCCAGCCGTCGGAGTAGACGAAGCCGCGCGTGTAGGCCGGCTTCAGGGGCCGCCCCGCCGCGTGGCCGCGCAGGTTGATGCCGGCCGACGCGGGCAGCAGTTCGCGCCGCGCCAGCAGGTCGTACAGCAGCAGGCCGGCGCGTATCATCCAGGCCGGGCGCTGGCCCTGCGCGTGCGGCATCACGAAGCGCAAGGGCCACATGATGTGCGGCGCGCAGCGCAGCAGCACCTCGCGCTCGACCAGCGCCTTGCGCACCAGGTTGAATTCGTAGTATTCGAGGTAACGCAGGCCACCGTGTATCAGCTTGGTCGACGCCGACGACGTGTGCGCCGCCAGATCGTCCTTCTCGCATAACACCACCGATAGCCCGCGGCCGGCCGCGTCGCGCGCGATACCGGCGCCATTGATGCCCCCTCCCACCACCAGGACATCGCAATCGATACAGTGCTGCGGCTCCGTCATTTCATCCCCATGAAAGCTATACGATCGGTTATATGGATAAAGTACGTCAAAAGACCTTTAGAGAACAACAACTAATGTAAACTATTTTGAGGCCGGCCACGCGCCGCGCCGCGTTTCCACGCTTTTCCAGGCGCGCAATTGGCCGGCCCGGATTTTTCGATGGCCTATCGATGGTCTATAATTCGACCACCTTGCAACCGTGAGATCCGTCTTGACTGCCTCCTCCCCGAATTCCTCCCCTTGGTTCAACCGCCGTAACATCATCATCGGCCTGAGTGTCGCCGGCGCCGGCGTGGTGCTGGGCGGCGCGCTGATCGCCGGCTACCTGCTGCTGGTGATCGCGCCCAAGCTGCCCTCGCTCGACGTCATCACCGACTACCGGCCCAAGCTCCCGCTGCGCATCTACACGGCCGACAAGGTGCTGATCGGCGAATTCGGCGAGGAGCACCGCGACTTCGTGCCGATCAAGGATATGCCGGAGATGATGAAGAAGGCGCTGCTGGCGATCGAGGACTCGCGCTTCTACGAGCACCACGGCATCGACTGGATACGCGCGCTCGGCGCGGCGCGCTCGAATCTGCGCGGCGGCTTCCGCCAGGGCGGCTCGACGATCACGATGCAAGTGGCGCGCAATTTCTTCCTGACGCGCGACAAGGTCCTCGGACGCAAGCTCAATGAAGTCATGCTGGCCTATAAAATCGAGGCGGCGCTGAACAAGGAGCAGATCCTCGAACTGTATATGAACCAGATTTATCTGGGCCAGCGCTCGTTCGGTTTCGGCAGCGCGGCCCAGGTCTACTTCGGCAAATCGATCAAGGACTTGAGCATCGCCGAAATGGCCATGCTGGCCGGCCTGCCGCAAAATCCGGCGCACCACAATCCGGTGTCCAATCCCAAGCGCGCCAAACAACGCCAGCAAGTGGTGCTGAAGCGCCTGCGCGAACTCGATTACATCACCGAAGCCCAGTACCAGAAGGCGCTGCACGAGCCGCTACGCGTCAGCGTGCGCGGACAGGAGTTCGACACCCACGCCGAATACGTGGCGGAGCTGGCGCGCCAGGCCGTCTACACGGAATTCAAGGACGACTCGTACACCAAGGGCATCAGCGTCTACACCACCATCCTCAAGGCCGACCAGGATGCGGCCTACGAATCGGTGCGCCGCAATGTGCTCGCTTACGACCAGCGCCACGGCTACCGCGGACCGGAGGCCTATATCGACTTGCCGGCCGACGCCGACGAGCGCGAGGACGCCATCGACGAGGCGCTGCAAAAGCGTCCGGGCAGCGACCGGCTGATTCCGGCCGTGGTGCTGGAGGTCGGCGCCAAATCCGTCAAAGTGGAAACGGCGAGCGGCGAGGAAATCACCATCGGCGGCGACGGTTTGAACCTGGCGAAAGCGGCGCTGTCGCCTGGCGCCAAGGAAGGCATAGGCCTGCGTCCGGGCGCCGTCGTGCGCATCCTGCAAGGCGAGAAAAACAGCTGGTCGATTTCCCAGGTGCCGCAGGTGGCGGCGGCCTTCGTGTCCATCGACGATGTCACCGGCGCGTATCACGCGCTGGTCGGCGGCTTCGATTTCAATTTGCAAAAGTTCAACCACGTGACGCAGGCGTGGCGTCAGCCCGGCTCCTCGATCAAGCCCTTCATTTATTCGTCGGCGCTGGAAAAAGGCTTTTCGCCGGCCACCGTCATCAACGACGCGCCGCTGCACATGAGCGGCGCCGAAACCGGCAACGAAGACTGGTCGCCGCAAAACGACGATGGCGTCTTCGACGGTCCGATCACGATGCGCACGGCGCTGGCGAAATCGAAGAACGTAGCGTCGGTGCGCATCCTGCGCGCCATCACGGTGCCGTATGCGCACAACTATCTGGCGAAATTCGGCTTCGATATCGCCAAGCAGCCGAAGAACTACACCATGGCGCTCGGCACCGGCTCGGTCACGCCGCTGCAAATGGCCGGCGCGTACGCGGTGTTCGCCAACGGCGGCTATGCGGTGCAGCCCTATCTGATCGCCAAGGTGGTCGACGGCACCGGCAAGGTGCTGTCGGAGGCCAGGCCGGCGCAGGCGCTCGATGAAAGCGCGCGCGTCATCGATGTGCGCAACGCCTTCGTCACCCACGGCATGCTGCAGGAAGTGGTACGCAGCGGCACCGGTGCGGCCGCCACCAAGCAGCTGGGCCGCAGCGACATCGCCGGCAAGACCGGCACCACCAGCGATGCCGTCGACGGCTGGTTCGCCGGCTACGGCGGCGGCATCGTGGCGATATCGTGGATGGGCTTCGACGATCCGAAATCGCTGGGCGGGCGCGAATTCGGCGCCACGGTGGCGATGCCGATCTGGATCGACTACATGCGGGTGGCGCTGGCCAGGCGCCCGCCGGTCGAGCGCGCGGTACCGACAGGGTTGACGCAGTTGAACGGCGAGTGGCTGTACGATGAGTTCATGGGCGACGCCGCCGTGCACTCGCTCGACCTGGACGACGAGGCCAAGCAGCCCGAGGGCGCCGAGCCGCCGGCGCAGCCCGCGCCGGCGCCGACGCCGACGCCGGGAGCGACGAACGTGGCGCCGCAGCCGGTTAATTGATCTGGGCCGCCGCGTTGAGCTGAGCCGCCGCGTTCACGGTATCAGTGGACGTAGCGGGCGATGAAGTAGATGCCGCCGAAGGAGGGAGTGTCAGGATTTTTGTGTGTCCGAAGTCATCTAGCTAATTTCAATGCTTCGTTACAGGTGCGCCGTAAAGCGCTCGGCGAACAGAATGGCGAATTGGTTTTTCGCGGCACGCCAAGTGATGGCTGGCATTTTCCAATTTTTCGCGATGTTGCGCA
>NZ_JANXMI010000125.1 GCF_025354735.1 Rugamonas sp. | reverse complement strand
CCTGTGTCAGCGCCAGGCCGTGCGCGGCCCCTTGCGCCAGCACCGCGTCGGCCAAATCCGCCTTGCGGCGCTGCATCTGCTGGATTTTTTCTTCCAGTGTGCCTTTGGCGATCAGCTTGTAGACGAACACCGGCTTGTCCTGGCCGATGCGCCACGCGCGGTCGGTGGCCTGGTTTTCGGCGGCCGGATTCCACCACGGATCGTAGTGGATGACGGTGTCGGCAGCGGTCAGGTTCAGGCCGACGCCGCCGGCCTTCAGGCTGATGAGGAAGATCGGCACCGCGCCCTGCTGGAAGGCCGCCACCTGGGCGCTGCGGTCCTTGGTGTCGCCCGTCAACAAGGCGTAGGGGATGTCGCGCGCTTCCAGTTCCTGCTCGATCAGTTCGAGCATGCTGGTGAATTGCGAGAAGACGAGGATTTTGCGGTTTTCGTCCAGCAAGTCTTCCACCATCTGCATCAGGTCGATCAACTTGGCCGAGCCGGCCGTCTGCTTTTTCGACGGCAGCGATTTGACCAGGCGCGGATCGCAGCACACCTGGCGCAGCTTCAGCAGCGCTTCCAGGATGACGATCTGGCTGCGCGCCACGCCCTTGCGGTCGATTTCCTCGCGCACTTTTTGATCCATGGCCAGCCGCACCGTTTCGTACAGGTCGCGCTGGGCGCCGGTGAGCTCGACCTTGCGCACCATTTCCGTTTTCGGCGGCAACTCCTTGGCGACGTTGTCCTTGGTCCGCCGCAACAGGAAGGGCTTGATGCGGCGGTTCAACAGGGCCCGCCGCAGCGGATCGTCCTGGCGCTCGATGGGGTGGCGGAATTGTGAATTGAAACTCTTTTCGTCGCCGAGCAGGCCCGGCAGCAGGAAGTGGAATTGCGACCACAGCTCGCCCAGGTGGTTTTCCAGCGGCGTGCCGGACAGGCACAGCCGGTGGCGCGCGCGCAGCAGGCCGGCGCTCTGGGCCGCCTTGGAGCGGGTGTTCTTGATGTAGTGCGACTCGTCCAGGATGACCAGGTGGAAATCATGTTCGCGCAGCTTTTCCTCGTCGCGCGGCAACAGCGCGTAAGTGGTCAGCACCAGGTCGGCGTCGGCGATCTGGTCGAACTGGGCCATGCGGTCCTTGCCTTGCAACAGCAGCACGCGCAGGCCGGGCGCGAAACGGGCCGCCTCTTCCTGCCAGTTGCCCATCAAGCTGGTCGGCGCGATCACCAGCGCCGGCGCCGTCAGGCGGCCGGCTTCCTTTTCGACCAGGATGTGGGCCAGCGTCTGCACCGTCTTGCCCAGGCCCATGTCGTCGGCCAGGATGCCGGCCAGGCTGTATTCGCGCAGGAATTGCATCCAGGACAGGCCATCGGATTGATAGTCGCGCAGGGTGGCCCGCAGGCCGGCCGGGGTCGCCACTTTCTTGACCGAGCCGAACTGGTTCAGCTTGCGGCCCATTTCCAGCAATTGCTCGCCGCCATTCCAGCGCAGCTCGAGGCCGCGCGCCAGCTCGTCGAGCCGGGCCGCGTCCAGCGTCGCCATGCGCAGCGAGGTCTTGATCTTGTCGCTGAAATACAACTCGCCCAGCGTCGTCAAGATCGGCTTGACGCGGCGCCACGGCAGCGCGACGCGGCTGCCGTCGGCCAAGGTCGCCAGCATCTGGTCGGCGTCGGCGTGGGCGGCGATGGTTTTGGGATTGAAATCGAGCGGCGCGTTGCGGATCATTTGCACCAGCACCGGCAGCAGCGGCACGCGGTGCTGGTTGACGACGATGCCCAGCTCCAGGTCGAACCAGGCGTTGCCGTTGTCGGCGTCTGGTTCGACGTCGGCATACCAGTCGTCCACGGCGCTGATGTCGTAGCGATATTTCGCGGTTTTTTCCACGTGCCAGCCCTGGGCTTGCAGCGCGGCGAGGCCGTCGGCGGCGAAGCGTATCCATTCCGCTTGCGAGGGCAGCAGTTGCGCGCCCTTGACGCTCGACAGCGGCAGCTGGCCCGGTTTTTTGAAGCCGAGCGCGGTCAGCGCCGCCAGCGCGGCGACTTCGGCCGCGATGTCGCGTTCGATGATTTCGGTGACCGCGCCTTGTTGCCGCACCACCCGCTGCGATGGATCGTAGGAGACGCGCTCACCGTCGTAGTCGTAGGCCAGCACGGCGAAGTCGTGCCAGCGCTGGGCGCTGCCGTCGGCCAGCATGGCGGCGTCGAGCACCAGTATCGGGCGCGGCAGCACATCGTCGCGCAGACGCTGCGGCAAGGGCTGCGGCAGCGGCATCAGGTGCTGCAAGCCGTGCGCCAGCAGCAATTGCGAGACGCGCACCTTGTCGTTGGCGGTCAGCAAGGGCGCCTGCGCCACCAGCGCCTGCAGGTCGGCCAGCGGGATGTCGCCGCCGCCCTGGTTGAGTTGCAGCACGCCGCAAGACAGATTGTCGATATACCACGGTGGATCGGTGGGCAACATGTAATCGATCTGGTCGGCGCCGGCGTGGCGCGCGCCGGCCGGCGCCGCCACTTGCCAGCCCAGGCGCAAGCCCTTGCCTTCTTCGCGCCAGGCCAGGTTGGCTTCGCGCAAGACGCCGGCCTTCAAGGGATAGACCAGGCCGTTGCCGACGTCGGCCCAGGAGTTGGCCCACAGCAGCTTTTCCTGATCGGACAGCATGTGCAGCAGGGCCGCGCCGATCTTGCCGCGCGGCTCGGTGGCGCTGCCGGTCTGGGAATTGGCGCCGCTGCGCATGGCCACGAAGAAACGCACCAGGTCCTCGTCGCCGGGCAGCAAAAAGGCCGGCGGCGCCGACAGCAGCGAAAACACTTCGCTCACCGGGCTGGCCGCGGCCACTTCGCCGCTGCCGCGCAGGCGCGCCTTGTACAGGCACAGGGCGACGTGGCGGCCGCCGCTGGTCGGCGCCATGACGTAGATCAAGCGATATTGCGTTTGCTTGGGGTCGGCCGGGTCGATGTCGACGCTCAGCTTCGCTTTCGGATGGGCGGCCGCGTCCACCCGTTGCAGCCAGGTGGCGACGGCGTAGGACAGCTGCGTCGGCGGCGTCGCGGGGACGGGAACGGGTGGGGCATCGCTGGTGTCGTCGCGGGTAAAATCCATGGGGCGCATTGTTGTTCAAAGACGGTTCAAAAACGGCAACAGGCAATATTATCCGCCATACACGCGTCCGTGTTTGCGTAATCTTCAAGCGCACCGCAGTTTTCCTGCGTCGTTTGCTCGCCGGTGGCGTCCCGACCACAGTCCTTTTGGACTGTCAAGACTGGCGCATTCGCGGCGATTGCGTATGATTCCGGGCTTGACTGCTAAGGATGGATACCATGTTGCCCTCGATCGAACCACGTCTTGCCCTCGAACTCGCCGCCAAACCGGTGCAGGTCGCCGCCGCCATCGCCCTGCTCGACGAAGGCGCCACCGTGCCCTTCATCGCGCGCTACCGCAAGGAAGCGACCGGCGGCCTCGACGATATCCAGCTGCGTCTGCTGGAAGAGCGTCTGCGCTACCTGCGCGAACTGGAAGACCGGCGCGCCAGCATCGTCGCTTCGATCACCGAGCAGAACAAGATGACGCCGGAGCTGTTAGATGCTGTCATGCACGCGGAAGACAAGACCCGGCTGGAAGACTTATATCTGCCGTACAAGCAAAAGCGCCGCACCAAGGCCCAGATCGCCATCGAGGCGGGCTTGATGCCGCTGGCCGACAGCCTGCTCGGCGATCCCGGGCTGACGCCGGAAACGGAAGCCGGACGCTTCCTGCGCGAGGCCTTCACCACCGGCGACGGCAACAATCCCGGCGTGGCCGACGCCAAGGCCGCCCTCGACGGCGCGCGCCAGATCTTGATGGAACGTTTCGCCGAAGACGCGACCTTGTTGCAAGCGCTGCGCGAATACGTGCTCGACCACGGCGTGGTCGAATCGAAAGTGGTCGAAGGCAAGCAGGACGAAGGCGAAAAGTTCGCCGATTACTTCGATTACACGGAAATCCTCGGCACGGTGCCCTCGCACCGCGCGCTGGCGCTGTTGCGCGGCCGCCGCGAAGGCATACTCGACGTCGTGCTGCGGCTGGACACGGAAGCGGAAAAACCGAAGTGGGACGCGCCGCACAATCCCTGCGAAGGCCGCATCGCCGCCCGCTTCGGCATCAAGCAGCAGGGCCGGCCGGCCGACAAGTGGCTGGCCGACACGGCGCGCTGGACCTGGCGCGTGAAAAGTTTCATGCACCTGGAAACGGAACTGATGGGCGCGCTGCGCGAACGCTCCGAGCTCGACGCCATCAACGTCTTCGCCACCAAC
>NZ_JANXMI010000095.1 GCF_025354735.1 Rugamonas sp. | reverse complement strand
GCCCCCAGATCGCCCAGTTTGTTCCTTGCCTTGCCATTTCCCACGCGTCGCCGGATCGGCCGTTACAACCGCCGACATTGGGCAAGCGGCCTGCTCACCGCTTTACGCCGTCAAAATCGAGTTATTAGAGCTCACCTTATGGAATACGAGAAATCATCGTCGCCATCAGCTTGCGAAAAAACTGATAACGATAATTCATGTATCGAAAAATGTATTCAGGACAATTTCAAGAAGCCGCCGCCAAACTACAGTGTGGACCTTTCGCACGGTGAGAATTGTCAAACGTGGGCGAATAGTACACTTTCGGTTTGTCGGGCACAGTGCGGGGGTAAAAAATGAGTGGTATGAATCAGTTTGTGAGAGGATGCTGGCTTTGCATAGCTATCGCATTAGAGTATGGTTCAAGAATTGGCGGCGATGCAAGTATATTCTATGGATGGATTATTTTAATTTGGACAGCACCATTTTCAATGATGTTTCAATTTTATTTTTACGATTTTTATCTTCGATATATGCCTAGTCCAGTTGCGCAACTTGTTGGATCAGCATCCGAAGTTATTTTTTCATATTTATTTTGGTTTATATTAATTCCGACAATATGGCGTAAACGAAAAAAATCAGTAACTAAATAAGGCGCAATTTGGCTCGCGGCTGTTCAACTCCTATGGCGGGCAAAACCAGGCTGATATTGTTGGCAGCATACGCGTGGCGGGGTTGCCCCCCACAAGAAAGCACACATACTGGCCACCAATAGAAAAAGGGCCGCATCTCACGATGCGGCCCTTCTAAATTCTGGCTCCCCGACCTGGACTCGAACCAGGGACCTGCGGATTAACAGTCCGTCGCTCTACCAACTGAGCTATCAGGGAAAAGAGGCCGCATTATAGCTGCTCATTGAGCAATTGGCGACCCCTGGCGCGAATTTTCCCGCTATTTTCGCCGCGCCACCGGCGCCGCACCGTGCGCGAGCGAACGGTGCTTCCCTGCCCTCGCCGCTAACGTGGCGCATCGACGGAGCGATTCCGCCATTGTCAACACGGCCACAGTGAGGACAGCACATGAATGAGAAAGTCAAGATCACCAGCGCCGACATGCCCGCCGGCGGCTGGGGCTCGGCCAAGGAGGTCGGCGCCATCCTGCTGCACGAGCATGTCCTCGCCAAAGGCAGCGCGCTGCTGCGCCACCAGAACAAGCCCGACGGCTACGCCTGCGTCAGCTGTTCGTGGGCCAAGCCGGCCAACCCGCATCCCTTCGAATTCTGCGAAAGCGGCGCCAAGGCGACCGCCTGGGAAGTCACGTCCAAAAAGCCGGATGACGATTTTTTCGACCGCCACACCGTCACCGAACTGGAACAGTGGAGCGACCATGAACTGGAAGACCTCGGCCGCCTGACCGTGCCGATGCGCTGGGACGCGGTCAGCGACAAATACCTGGCGACGAGCTGGGACGCCGCCTACGCCGAGATCGGCGCCGAGCTGCGCCGCCTGGCGCCGAAGAGCGTGGTGTTCTACAGCTCCGGCCGCGCCGCGCTGGAGACGTCGTATATGTACCAGTTGCTGGCCCGGCTGTACGGCAACAACAACCTGCCCGACAGCTCGAATATGTGCCATGAAAGCACGTCGGTGGCGCTGCCGAAAACCATAGGCGTGGCCTGCGGCACGGTGGTGCTGGACGATTTCGAGAAGACCGACTGCATCTTCTTTTTCGGCCAGAACGTCGGCATCAACAGCCCGCGCATGTTGCACCAGTTGCAGGACGCGCGCCGGCGCGGCACCGAGATCATCACCTTCAACCCGCTGCGCGAACGCGGCCTGGTCAGCTTCGTCAATCCGCAATCGCCGACGGAAATGTTGACCGGGAAGGAAACCGCCATCAGCACGCAATACCTCCAGGTCAAGGCCGGCGGCGACACGGCCGCGCTGATGGGCTTGTGCAAGGCGGTGCTGGCGGCCGACGACGCGGCCCGCGCGGCCGGCCTGCCGCGCGTGCTCGACACCGCGTTCATCGACCAGCATACCCATGGCGCCGACGCCTTCCTCGCGTCGCTGCGCGCCTGCGGCTGGGACCAGATCGAAAGCACTTCCGGCCTGGCGCGCGCCGACCTGGAAGCGGCGGCCGCCGTCTATTGCAGTGCGAAGGCCGTGATCGGCATCTACGGCATGGGCCTGACGCAGCACCGCAACGGCGTGCAGAACGTGGAGATGGTCAGCAATTTCCTCCTGCTGCGCGGCAATATGGGCCGGCCCGGTGCCGGCATCTGCCCGGTGCGCGGCCACTCCAACGTGCAGGGCCAGCGCACCGTCGGCATCACCGAAAAACCGGCGCTGGCGCCGCTCGATAAACTGGCAGGTCAATACGGTTTCGAGCCGCCGCGCGACAAGGGCATGAACACGGTCGAGGCCTGCGAGGGCATACTGGCGCGCAGCGTGCACGGCTTCATCGGCCTGGGCGGTAATTTCGTGCGCGCCGTGCCGGAGACGGCGCTGATGGAGCGGGCCTGGCGCGAGCTGCGGCTGACGGTGCAGATTTCCACCAAGCTCAATCGCAGCCACCTGATCCACGGCCAGGTCGCCTACATCCTGCCCTGCCTGGGCCGCATCGAAATCGACCGCCAGAACGGCGTCGAGCAAGCGGTGTCGATGGAGGACAGCACCGGCTGCATGCACGGTTCGCGCGGACGGGCCGAACCGGCCGGCGAGCTGCTGCGCTCGGAGCCGGCCATCGTGGCCGGCATTGCCAAGGCCGCGCTGGCGCCGAATCCGCGCGTCGACTGGGATGCCTGGTGCGCCGATTACGCGCGGGTGCGCGACGCCATCGAGGCCACCTATCCCGAGATTTTCCCGCGCTTCAACGAGCGCATGTGGACGCCGGGCGGCTTCCGCAAGCCGGTGCCGGCGGCCGAACGGATCTGGAAGACGGCCACCGGCAAGGCCAACTTCATCGCGCCCGAGTCGCTCGACGAAGATCCCGACCTCGGGCCCGGCGGCCCGGCCACGCTGCGCCTGTTCACCGTGCGCAGCGACGGCCAGTTCAACACCACCATCTACAGCAACGACGACCGTTTCCGCGGCATCTACGGCAGCCGCAAGGTGTTGCTGATGGCGCGCGCCGACATGGACCGGCTGGGCTTGGCCGAAGCCGACCTGGTGACGGCGCGCACCCCGAGCGGCGACGGCGTCGCGCGGGCGGTCGACAATTTGCGCGTCGTCGAATACGCGGTGCCGGCCGGTTGCGTCGCCGCTTACTATCCGGAATGCAATCCGCTGATCCCGCTGTGGCACCACGCCAAAGAAAGCAAGGTACCGGCCGCCAAGGCCATCGACGTGATCTTGCAACGCACCGGCTCGGCGCTCGCGGAAACGGCCTGAGGCGCGCGGTTCGGGGGTAAGATGGGCGATCGAAAAGGAGGTGGGCGTGAGACCAGGCTGGACGCTGACAACGCTGTTGCTGCTGGCCTTGCCGGCCCCGGCCGCGCCGCTGCCGCTGCACTTGGCCGCGAACTACTGGGAACCCTATACCGGCAAGGATTTGCCGCAGCAGGGCGTGGCGTCGGACATCGTCAGCACCGCCCTGCGCCGCGCCGGCTACGCGGTAGACATCACCATCATGCCCTGGTCGCGCGTGCTCACCTCCGCCTACCAGCACCAGAACGATGGCGTGGTGGCCATCTGGTCGACCAGCGAGCGGCGCGGCAAGCTGCTGTTCAGCGACAGCTATATGTCCAACCAGCTGTTCATCCTGCACATGCCGTGCCGGCTGCAAGACGCCAGCACGCTGGCGCAATTGAGCGGAGCGCGCATCGGCATCGGGCGCGACTATGAATACAGCGACGAGTTTTTGTCGCAAAAGAATGTCCAGCTCGAGCCGGTCGACCGCACCATCCAGAACCTGCTCAAGCTCACCATCGGCCGCATCGACGGCGTGCTGGAGGACAAGCTGATCGCGCAATATCACATCCAGTCCAATATCGCGGCGCACGACGCGCTGGGCGACATCGAATTCGCCCCGGCGCCGCTGATGACGCTGCCACTGTATCTGGCCATCAATCCGCAAACCGCGCACGCCAGACAAATCATCGAGCAATTCAATCTGGAACTGGGCAAGATGCGCAAGGATGGCACGCTCGATACCATCATCGCCCGCTTCCAGCAGCAGCTGGCGCCCAAGACGCCGCCATCCCCGCGTCAGCGGCGCGACTGCGCGCAAGAGCACGCCGCGCCGGCCCCCAACAAACCGTGACGGCGGCGAGCGGGCCGTCGACAATCTCCGCGTTTGTTACAAAGCGTGTACATTTGCATTTTTTTACAGACTATATTGATACGACACCCTCCGCGCACCGGCCATGAGCGACTGCGGCGGCGCCCTGCCACACCGCCGTTTTCGCCGCACTCCAGGCAACCCTATCAAGCACACCTTGCACAAACAGGAGGTCAACGATGCGCGACCATTACCGGGGCCTCTACTTTTCCTGCCTGCTGGCGGCGTTGCTGGCGGCGCCCCACACGGCGGCCGCCGCCGACTATGCGGCCTATTTCAACCAGCCCACGCTCGATCCGGGCTTGCAGCTGCACACCATCGCCAACGCCACCACGATGCCGGTCGACGTGCCCGGCCTCAGCCCGCCATGGAGCGCCAGCACGGGCTCCGGTTATCTGGCGCTGGCCAAGGCCGCCACCGACGCCGCCCAGCCGTCGAATGACATCGCCGTCGTCAGCACGACATTTGCCACCGGGGGCGATTTCATCGCCACCGCCGTCGCCGATTTTTCGCTGAACGGTGCCGGCCGCGCGGGATTCTTCTTCTTCAACAACGTCGGCTTTACCGGCATGGACTTTCATGGCGGCGAGCTGAACCAAGATGGCGGCGGCGTCTTCCCGCCCGACGGATTCGCGTTCACGGCAACGGCCACGATGACCACGCTGCAACTGCGGCGCCAGGGCGATACCTTGAGCGCCAGCTATCGGCCCGATGGCGGCGCGGCCTTCATCCAGCTATTCAGCATCACCAGCTCGCAAATCGCCGGCGACGCGTATTTTGAAGTCACCAATTTTGCCAATGTGAGCGACGCGGCAGAGGTGCGCTACGCCAGCCTGACCATCAGCTCGGTGCCCGAGCCCGTCGGTTACGGCATGCTGCTGGGCGGACTGGCCCTGCTCGGGCTGGCCGCGCGGCGCGGCGCCCGGGGACCGGGGCGTATCAAGAAGGGAAAATGAGGGGAGACGAAGGGAAGATAAAACTAAAACGACGCGGAAACGAAAAAGGGTTACATTTTGAACTGAACCCCAAAAGTTGGACACCAACTTTTGGGTTTTTTTCATGACCAAGTACAACGAGCAGTTCAAGCTGACAGTGGTTCGGCAATATCTGGATGGCCGACAAGGCTATAAATCAGTGGCCAATGATCACGAACTT
>NZ_JANXMI010000080.1 GCF_025354735.1 Rugamonas sp. | reverse complement strand
CGCCCCACTCCCTTGGTCTATATTTATGCAAAAAACCCTGCTGCTCGTTGACGGTTCCAGTTACCTTTACCGCGCCTTCCACGCGCTGCCCGACCTGCGCAGCCCGGACGGCCACCCCACCGGCGCCATGCACGGCATGGTCAACATGCTGCGCCGCCTGCGCGCCGACTATCCGGCCGCCTACATCGCCTGCGTGTTCGACGCCAAGGGCAAGACCTTCCGCGACGATATGTACCCCGAATACAAGGCCACGCGGGCCTCGATGCCGGACGACCTGCGCTTGCAGATCGAACCTATCCACCTGGCCGTCAAGGCCATGGGCTGGCCCATCCTGATGGTCGACGGCGTCGAGGCGGACGACGTGATCGGCACGCTGTCGGTGCAGGCCGCGCAGGCCGGCATGGACGTCATCGTCTCGACCGGCGACAAGGACCTGGCGCAGCTGGTCAACGAGCATGTCATGCTGATTAATACCATGAGCAACGAGAAGCTCGACGAAGCCGGCGTGCTGGCCAAGTTCGGCGTGCCGCCCAACCGCATCATCGACTACCTGACGCTGATCGGCGACACCGTCGACAACGTGCCCGGCGTGTCCAAGTGCGGGCCGAAGACGGCGCTCAAGTGGCTGGCCCTGTACGACAGCCTCGATGGCGTGATGGCCAACGCCGACAAGATCGGCGGCGCCGTCGGCGAAAACCTGCGCGCGGCGCTCGAGTGGCTGCCGAAAGGGCGCGAACTCATTACCGTGAAACTCGATTGCGACCTGTCGGCCCACATGATGACGATCGCCGAATCGCTGGTGGCGCGCGGCGAGGATCATGAAGCGCTGCTGGCCTTCTTCGGCCAGTACGGCTTCAAGACGCTGCTGCGGGAACTGGGCGGCGTCACGCCGGCCGCGCCCAGCGGCAGCGCCGCCTCGGCCTCCAAGCCGGCCACCGCCGCCGACACCACGCCCGCCGCCGGCGGCGCCGTCTCGGCCAACGGCGACCTGTTCGGCGCGCCGCCGGCCGTCAACGTCAACTACGAAACCGTGTTCACCGACGAGCAGCTCGACAAGTGGATCGCCCTGATCGACGCCGCCGAACTGACGGCGGTCGACACCGAGACCACGTCGCTGGAGCCGATGACGGCGCAGATGGTCGGCATTTCGCTGGCCGTGGAGTCGGGCGTGGCGGCCTACATCCCGATGGCGCACAGCTACGCCGGCGCGCCGGAGCAGCTCGCGCGCGAGCACGTGCTGGCCAGGCTGAAGCCGTGGCTGGAGGACGCCTCGAAGCCGAAGCTGGGCCAGAACCTGAAGTACGACAGCCATATCTTCGCCAACCACGGCGTGGCCCTGCGCGGCATCGTCCACGACACGCTGCTGCAATCGTATGTGTTCGAGTCGCACCGCACCCATGACATGGACAGCCTGGCGCTGCGCCACCTGAACCACACGACCATCCCCTTCGTCGACGTGTGCGGCAAGGGCGTCAACCGGATCACCTTCGACAAGGTGGAAATCGGCCGCGCCACCGCCTACGCCGCCGAGGACGCGGACATCACGCTGCGCCTGCACCTGGCGATGGTGGGCCACGTCAGCGGCGACGCCAAGCTGACCGCGATCTACAACACCATCGAGCTGCCGACCGCCATCGTGCTGCAAAAGATAGAGCGCAACGGCGTCCACATCGACGCCGGGCTGCTGGCGGCGCAGTCGACCGAACTGGGCGCCCGCATCGCCGAGCTGGAACTGAAGGCCCATGAACTGGCCGAGCAGCCCTTCAATCTCGGTTCGCCCAAGCAGATCGGCGAGATCTTCTTCGAGAAGCTGAAACTGCCGGTGGTGAAGAAGACGCCGAGCGGCGCGCCGTCGACCGACGAGGAGGTGCTGCAAAAGCTGGCCGAGGATTATCCGCTGCCCAAGGTGCTGCTGGAATACCGCAGCCTGTCCAAGCTCAAGTCGACCTACACCGACAAGCTGCCCAAGATGATCAACCTGGAGACGGGCCGGGTCCACACCAACTACGCGCAAGCGGTGGCGGTGACGGGGCGGCTGGCGTCGAACGATCCGAATCTGCAGAACATCCCGATCCGCACCAAGGAGGGCCGCCGCATCCGCGAAGCCTTCATCGCCGCGCCCGGCCACCACATCGTCTCGGCCGACTATTCGCAGATCGAGCTGCGCATCATGGCCCACATTTCGGGCGACGAAAACATGTTGCGCGCCTTCGCCGACGGCGTCGACATCCACCGCGCCACCGCCGCCGAAATCTTCGGCGTGGCGCCGGCCGACGTCAGCAGCGAGCAGCGGCGCTACGCCAAGGTCATCAACTTCGGCCTGATCTACGGCATGAGCGCCTTCGGCCTGGCCGGCAACCTGGGCATAGACCGCGCCGCCGCGCAGAACTACATCGAGCGCTATTTCGCGCGCTTCTCCGGCGTCAAGCAGTATATGGAAGACACGCGGGCCCAGGCCAAGGCGCGCGGCTACGTGGAAACCGTGTTCGGCCGCCGCCTGTGGCTGCCGGAGATTAATTCGCCGAACGGCCCGCGCCGCCAGGGCGCCGAACGGGCCGCCATCAACGCGCCCATGCAGGGCACGGCGGCCGACCTGATTAAGCTGGCGATGATCGCCGTGCAGGGCTGGCTCGAACGCGACGGCCTGGCCACGAAGATGATTATGCAGGTGCATGATGAACTGGTGCTGGAAGTGCCGGACGCCGAGCTGGCGCTGGTGCGCGAAAAACTGCCCGAGCTGATGGCCGGCGTGGCGCAGCTGAAGGTGCCGTTGACGGCGGAAGTCGGCGTCGGCAAAAACTGGGACGAGGCGCACTGACCTCGTTGTCATTGGTGTTTGCTATATTTCACAGGAGGAGACGCATGGAAAATCTGAAGCAGGATGCAGCCAGTCTGCTGGCTAAAACCGGTTTGTCCGACGGCGTGGACCGCCGCGGTTTCATCAAGGCCGCCGTCGGCACCGGCTTCGCCGTCGCCGCGCTGCCGGTGGTGGCGCAGACCATGATCCACACCGACACCGCCGGCCTCACCGCCGGCGTCGTCAAGGTCAATGTCGGCGGCGTGGACGTGCCGTTTTACCGCGCCCAGCCCGAGGGCAAGACCCATTTGCCGGTGGTACTGGTGATCTCCGAAATCTTCGGCCTGCACGAGCACATCGCCGACATGGCGCGCCGCTTCGCCAAGCTGGGCTACCTGGCGCTGGCGCCGGACCTGTTCGTGCGCCAGGGCGATCCGACGACGGCGCCGTCGATCGCGGACCTGATGAAGAACATCATCTCCAGGACGCCGGACCAGCAGGTGATGGGCGATCTCGACGCCATCGTCGCCTGGGCCAAGGCCAATGGCGGCGACGGCGACAAGATGGCCATCACCGGTTTCTGCTGGGGCGGGCGCATCACGTGGATGTACGCGGCCCACAATCCGGCGCTGAAAGCCGGCGTGGCCTGGTACGGCCGCCTGGTGGGCGAACCGAACGCCATGTCGCCGTCCAATCCGGTCGACATCGCGCCCACGCTCAAGGTGCCGGTGCTGGGCCTGTACGGTTTGAAGGACAGCGGCATCACGCAGGAGTCGATCGCGCAGATGAAAGCGCAGCTGGCCAAGGGCGGCGCGCCGTCGACCTTCGTCGTCTATCCCGACGCCGGCCATGCCTTCAACGCCGACTATCGTCCCAGCTACGTCGCCGCCGACGCCAAGGACGGCTTCCAGCGCACGCTGGCCTGGTTCCGGGAACACGGCGTGGCGTGAAATCAAGACGTATCGAGCAGGAATGCGGGCCGGGCGTTAGAATGACGCCCGGCCTGGGTTCCCGCCTGCGCATGCGATACCGGCGCAAGCCCCCCCCCCCGCTATAAGAGGTAAGAAAAATCGATCCAACACTCGTTTCCATTTTGCTGGCGACCACGGTCGCCGGCGTCGTCAGCATTTCCGCCGCCGCGGTGTTTTCGTTCGCGCTGCTGTCGAAGGTGGTCGAGCGCATGGTCAGCCTGTCGGTCGGGATCATGTTGTCGACGTCGCTGCTGCACGCGCTGCCGGAAGCGTTTGAATCGAAGGCCGATCCGCGCACCCTGTTCGCCACGCTGCTGGGCGGCCTGCTGACGTTCTTCATGCTGGAAAAGCTGGCGATTTTGCGCCACTCCCACCACCACGAGGGCGACGGCCACCACCACGCCCACGGCCACGACAAGCACAGCGCCGGCAAGGCCGGCTGGATGATCCTGATCGGCGACGGCATGCACAACTTCACCGACGGCATCCTGATCGCGGCGGCCTTCATCGCCAATCCGGAGCTGGGCCTGGTGACGGGGCTGGCCATCATCGCGCATGAAATTCCGCAGGAAATCGGCGACTTCATCGTGCTGCTCAACGCCGGTTTTTCACGCGCGCGGGCCTATGTGTTCAATTTGCTGTGCAGCCTGATGGCGATCGCCGGCGGCGTGCTCGGTTATTACACACTGGACCGCGCCAGCGGCCTGATACCGTATGTGCTGGTGTTCGCGTCGTCCGGCTTCATCTACATCGCCGTCGGCGACCTGATGCCGCAGATGCAGCGCCGCGCCACGCTGCGCGAAACCATACCGCAGGTGCTGCTGATCGGCGCCGGCATCGTCATGGTGCTGATCCTCACGCACGGCCATTAGCACGGTCGGCTGTCGCTCCATGCCAGGCCGCGCACTTCGCAGTGCGCGGCTTTTTTTATGTGCGCCGCCATGCCGTTGACACTGAGTGACCTGCCGCCCAGGCCGCTGTCCGCAGTGTGATAGGCAGGTCCATGATAAAGGAAAACGTAAAACCAATTGTCAAAATAATTTTAAAAAAACAACAATAAATCATGTCGGAAGTTAAAGCGATGGATGATGAATTTATGCTAACTGAAAATAGTTCATAGGGAATGCGACGAATATTTTCCAGTTGAAGATGCAATAATTTTGACAGATGGTAAAAATAAAGAAATAGCAATTATCGATGAGCGGTATTAATTTTATTCATACTCATACTCCGCTAAATCAGAGGAGTATTAATGAAATCACTAGCACTGCGCGCGCTGACCGTCGCCGGCTTGTCGGCGCTGTCGCTACCCGCCATGGCCGACGCCTACAGCCAGGTCAGCTTTGGCGGCGTGACCGTCACCCTGATCGATTTGAACCCCGGCGACGGCATCGCGCCATCGATCACCTTTTTGCCCAACGCCGACTTGTACGAGGGAAGCCACGTCTACGGCAATGTCGAGAGCTGGGCGCCGCGCGATCAATACCGTTCCTTTGACCATACAGGCAAGAACGCTGGCAGCAGCGTCGGCGACAGCACCGAGATCGGCGTGTCGCGCGTCGCCGGCAGCGTGACCGGCGCCGCCAACGGCGCCGGCTTCTCGGCCATGAGCCTGAGCGGCGCCGCCGCCAGCACCGTCGCCGGTCACGGTACCTACAATGGCTACGCGACGGTGCCCTTCACCGCCGATAACACGTCCTTCATCCTGTCGGCCCATACCCTGGTCAGCTTCTCGGCCAGCGCCGCGATCCAGACCGGTTTCACGGTGGGCTACACCGCCGGAGGGCTCGAAGGGGAGGCCGCCTACGGCAGCCTGGCGCTGTATGCCGGCGGCAGCCAGCCCGGCGACGCCAGCGACCTGGAACAGCAGTCCCTGGGTTTTGTCTATGGGACGGGCGACGCGCCGGGCGCGCAAGGCGGCACATGGAATGGCACGATGACGGCCAGTTACAGCAATCTCGGCAACGCCAGCGCCCTGGGCTCGTTCTATGCCGAGGCCGATATCGGTGGCCGTTCGGTGACATCGGCCGTGCCGGAGCCGTCCGGTTGCGGCATGCTGCTCGGCGGCATGGCCCTGCTGGCGGCGCTGGCGCGGCGCCGCCAGGCGCAATGACCCACCTGCCCACCTGCCCACCTGTTAATTTGCTAGGAGATCGAATGAAACGCATCACACGCCTCACCCTGGCAGCGGCCGCCGTTGCCGTTGCCACCGCCGGCGCCGCCCAGGCGGCGGCCACCAGCTCGGCCAGCTTTGGCAATCTGGTCATCACCCTCACCGACCTGGACCCGAACGACGGCATCGCGCCATCGCTGACCTTCCAGGTCAATGGTAAACCGTCCATCAGCGGCCAAACCCGCAGCTTTGGCGACGAACGCATCGAGCATGATTACGTCGACACGACGGTGGGGCAGCAGGGTGCGCTGTCCGGCTCGCTGAACGATGTGCTGGCGTCGAGCAAGGCCACGGTGAACAGCGTCGCCAATCTGGCGGGATTCAGTTCGATGGCGACGACGGGCGCGGCGCTGAGCACGGCCGACGGCTATGGCCTGTATTCCAGCAGCGCGTTCGGCGAGAGTCCCCTGATGAACACGTTCACGCTGTCGGCCAACACCAGGATCACGGTGACGGTCGATGCGGCGATATCGGTGCAGACCACGCTGGGCTATAACTCGGCCATCGGCCAGGACGAGCAAGCCAACGCTTCCTTGAGGCTGTTGCTCGGCCCCTTCGGCCCGGCGGGCACGGACCTGAACCAGAGTTTGAATGCCACGTTCGCTTATGCCGACGACGGCAGCATCATCGGGCAATCCGCGAGCTGGAGCGGGCCGATCTCGGTCAGCTACAGCAATCTGACGGCGTTCGACGCCACCGGAAAGTTCAATGCCGAAGTCTCCGTCTCCGGCTACTCGGCGCTGGCGGTGCCGGAGCCGGGCAGCTACGCCATGCTGCTGGCGGGGCTGGGCCTGGTCGGCTGGCGCGTCGGACGGCGCAAGGTTTAAGATGACGGCGCGGCGGCGCTTCGGCGCCACGGCGCAGGGCCGCTGAACGGCGCCGCATGATAAAAAAGCCGCGCACTTTGCAGTGCGCGGCTTTTTTTGTTGGGCGGCGAGGCGGGCGGGTCGGCGGCTGCGACATCGGGGTCAGACCCGGCTGTAGTTCAGTGGCCGCAGTTGCCGCCCGAACGCGGGGTCTGACCCCCGGCTTGATCCCGGGCTTGCCCGCCCATTCCTCGCGCTTACAACTTACAACTTACAACTTACAACTTACAACTTACAACTTAGAGCTTGCTGTCGCGCTTGGCGCGCACGGATGGGCTCAGGGCCGGCACGGTGTCGCCGGTGTCGATGTCGAACTCGGTGGTCGAGACCACGCGGCCGGCCGGGTTCAGCAGCTGCATGCCGCCCAGGAAGCGCTTGCCAGCGTCCAGACCCGACCAGTTCAGGGCGACGCTGGCGGTGCCGCCCAGCTTGACCTGGCCGGGCAGGCCCAGTTTCACATTGCCCTTGGTGTCGTTCGGGATCGCCATCGCATACGACAGGGTGTAGTTGGCCGACTTGCCGTTCTTGACCTTGAAGCCCATCACGCAGACCTTGACGATGCCGGTCGGCGGCGACGTCAGCGTGACGGTTTCGTTCGAGCCTTCGTTGCCGCTGTAGCCGAGCAGGCCGTCGCCCTGGTCGAAGACGGCCAGGTCGAGGTCGTCGTCGGCGCCGCCGTCGGTGTCGTGGTTGAACAGCTCGAAGCGCGCCACCATCGTGTTGCTCGGGATGCCCAGCGCCACTTCCTTGACGCCGGGACCGCGCGCCGCGCAAGCGGCCGACACGGCGTAGATGTCGCTCAGGGAGCCGGCCGGGGCCTGCGTGACCGTCTGCGCCACACGCGTCACTTCGCGCATGCCGGCGTGGGTCGCCGTCATCTTGCCGTCGAAGCCGGTGGCCACGCCGATCAGGCGCACGCCGCTGGCGCCGCTGGCGCTGACCAGGGCCGGGGCCACCGCGCCGCTGTTATAGCGCGCCTGCAGGGGACTGCGCACCTTGTGCTCGCCGTCGGTCCAGACCACGGTGCCGAATTTCCACAGGCCGTCGTCGGCCGTGGTGCGGCGCAGGTTGACGGTGTAGCTCTGGGTCTGGCCCGGGTCCAGCGTCAGCGTGGCCGGCGTCAGGGTGGCGGTGTAGCCGTCGATCTCGACCGTGCCGTTGTAGATGGCGGTGCTGGCGCCGACGTTGGTCACGCTGCGGCTGACGCTCTGGATGCCGACCACGCCGGGCAGGGTGATCGAGGCCAGGTTGAGGGCGTAGCCGGGCTGGGTGCCGCCGTCGCAGTCGCTGGCCTGGGCGGTGATGCCGCACATGTATTTCTTGTAGTCGGCGGCGCCGGCGTCGTACACCAGGCCGGGATCGGCGGCGCTGTTGGGCGTCACGTGGCCGGCGCCCTGGCCCCATGGCAGCGTGCCGTCCTGGTCGCCGGTCAGGCTGTTGGCGTGGACCGAGGTGGTGCTGGTCATCAGGGCCGACTTGATGGCGGCCGGCGACCAGTCGGGATGGCGCTGGCGCAGCAGCGCGCCCAGGCCGGCCACGTGCGGCGTGGCCATCGAGGTGCCCGACATATAGGTCGACACGCTGACCGCCGCGCCGTTGCCGGCGATGATGGCGTCATGGCCGGCCTGGTCCAGCGACGGCGCGACGCCGGCCAGGATGTCGACGCCGGGCGCCGTCATGTCGGGCTTGAGCACGCCGGCGTCGAAGGCGTTCGGTCCGCGCGACGAAAAGTCGGCCATCACCGGGCCCACCACGGGCGTGAGCACCGAGGCCGAGATGGCGGCCGTGGCGCCGGCGCCGCTGGCGTAGTCGGCGATCTGGTTGCCCGGGTCCATGTCCACGTGGACGGTGGGAATCGGGTAGACGTCGAGCACCTGGCCGCTGCCGTCGTCGATCAAGATCATGCCGACGCCGCCGGCGGTCCGCACCGCGACCGCCTTGTTGACGCGGCCGGCGCCGCCGCGGCGGCAGGCCACGATCTTGCCGGCCACCTTGGCCGGGTCCAGCGTGGGCAGCTCGTTGACTTCGTCGGCCGCGCGCCAGCACTGGGCGGCGTCGCTGGCGTTGGCGCCGGGCAGGGCGGCATCCTCGGCGCGGATGATGGCGGTGGCCGGCAGGGCGGCGATGTCGAGCGAGGTGCCGCTGACCTGGAAGCCGTTGCCGAGCGTGACGGTGGCCAGGTGGGCGCGGTCGTGGGTCGACGCGGCGACCGTGGTCAGCCACGGGCTGATGTGGGACACCGCCTGGTCCGGTCCGGCGTTGCCGCCGGCGGCGGCGATGAAGACGCCGGCTTCGGCGGCGTGGCGGAAGGCTTGCTCGACCGGATCGAGCACGCTGGCGCCGCCGCTGATCGAGTAGCTCAGCACGTCGACGCCGTCCTTGATGGCTTGTTCGATGGCGGCCATGCTGTCGCTGTTGTAGCAGGTGTTGGCCATGCCGGTGGTGCTCTCGAAGGGCCCGGCGTTGTAGGTCCAGCAAATCTTGTACATGGCCAGGCGGGCGCGCGGGGCGATGCCGCTGCGCTGGGCCAGCAGGTTGCCGCCGACGACGGCGTCGACACCGTTGTTGCCGGCCGCCGTGGACGAGGTGTGGGTGCCGTGGCCGCCGTCGCCGTTGGGCGCGCCCAGCGAGTCGCGCGGCGAGCGGAATTCGCTCGCGTGGATGGGGTTGCCGTTCGCGCGGAAGCCGTCGTCGAAGTAGCGCGCGCCGATCAGCTTGTTGTTGCAGTTGGCCGCCGTGAAGCCTTCGCCGGTCTGGCACTGGCCTTTCCATCTGGCCGGCGGCGCGCCGTAGGCCAGCGCGCCGGTGGCGGCGAAAGTGGGCCGGCCGCCGGCGTCGACGCGGTCGGCGTAGGACAGGTTTTCCGGCCAGATGCCGGTGTCGATGACGCCGATGATGACATCCTCGCCGGCGTGCTGCTTGCCGCCGAGCTGGTCCCACAGGCCGCCCGGCGCATCCAGGCCGAGGAAGGTCGGGGTGTAGTTGGTGAGTACGTGGCGCGCTTCGTCGGGGCTGATGCGGGCGACCTGGCCGCTGGCCTTGAGCGCGTGCACTTCGGCGTCCGTCAGGCGCGCGGCGAAGCCGTTGAAGACCAGCTGGTACTGGTGGCTGACGGGGGCGGCGGCGACCAGCGACTTGACGGCGTTTTGCTGGCGCGTCAGATAGCCGCTGTATTGCTGGACGGCGTCGGTGCCCAGGTCGATGCGCTGGCCGCTGGCGGCGTGGGTGGCGCGCAGGCCGGACAGGCCGCCGCTGTAGGCGGCGACGGGCTGGTCGGCCAGTTCGATCAGGTAGGGACGGCGCACATCGTCGGCGTGGGCGGCGCTCAGGCCGGCCAGCAGCGCCAGGACCGCGGCGGCGGTGGTGGAAACAGGACGTAGATGGTTCATGGGGATCCGAAAAAAAAAGGTGGACGGAAAGACGGTGGGCTTCGCGCTCAGCGCCTCGCGCCAAGCGGCTCGGGCGGCGACTCAGTTAGCTCAGTTAGCTCAGTTAGCTCGGTTAGCTCAGTTAGCTCAGTTAGCTCAGGCGGCTGGGCGGCGGCGGGCCAGCATGGCCAGCAGGCCGAGGCCGGCGGACAGGAATAGCCAGGCCGACGGTTCAGGCACGGCCGAGATGGTCAGATTGTCGAGCGCGAACTGGCCGCTGTTGTCGCCCAGCGCGCTGCACTGTCCCTGCGAGCAGGCGACGCCGGAAAAGCTCAGGCTGGCGAAGCCCTGGCCGGCGAACGGCGACTGGCTCAGGTAGCTGCCGAAGCGCAGGCTGCCGTCGGCCTGGGCCGCGAGGCCGAACTGTTCCTGCATCTTGGTGCCGTCGGCGCGCACGCCGACCACCGTCAGCAGGCCGGCCTGGAGCGGATAGCTGGCGCCGGCGTCGCCACCGATGAAGGCGGCGTCGAAGCTGCGCAGCGCGATCAGCTGGCCGCCGGCGACGGCGTTGATGGTCAGCGCACCGTCGTTGAGGGCGGCGTAATAATGGCTGTTGTCGCCCTTGGGACAGGCCATGGCGGAGCACAGGCCGTCGCCGGCGGCGCCGTCGACCACAGCGCCGGCGTAGCCGCCGTTGCTGCCGATGCCGGTCAGCAGCATGCCGTTTTGCACCAGGGTGTCCTGGTCGAAAACGATGGTGGGGTCCAGGCTGTCGAAGTCGATGGTCGCGGCGCCGGCGGCCAGCGGCAGGGCCGCGGCCAGCAGCAGCGCGGTGCCGCCCAACAGCTGTGTCAGCGCGGTCGGCGCTCGCTTGCCGGCATGTGCCGGTCCAGGTGCTGCATCTGCCATAAATCTCTCCCGTGGTGTGTATGTGCGTGCTGCACGTGATGAAACTGACCCTATGGTTTTTGGATTGGGTTTCAAAAAACTATAGCAATTGGAGCAACCAAAATGGAGAAAACTTTTGGTAAATTGTTACGATAATTACATTAAAACAACGGTAAAATGTGACTTTTGGTGAGAGTTTTTCTTAATCGGCGTCGCTAAGCTGAGCCGATTTCATAGGCAAACCGCGCAATATTTTTTGTATTAAGTTTTAAGCATTTTTGACGAATGGTAAAAATATAAAAATGCTAATGGTATAGACAGATGGTATTTTTTTTGACCATACTGGGATCCCCGTTAATCAAGAGGAGGATCAATGAAATCCGTCACAATGCACGTGCTCGCGGCCGCCTGTTTGTCGGCGCTGGCCGCCCCCGCCATGGCTGACGCCTACAGCACCGTTAGCTTCGGCAACGTCACCATCACGCTCACCGACCTCAATTCCGGCGACGGCATCGCGCCATCGATCACCTTCCTGCCGAACGCCAATCAGTACGAGGGCAACCACATCTACGGCGAGGCCGAAAGCTGGGCCCCCCGCGACACCTATCTGACCATGGACCACACCAGCAAGGTCATCGGCAAGAGCCTCAGCGACACCATCGACACCGGCACCGCGGCGTCCTCCGCCAGCATCGTCGGCTCGTCCAGCGGCGCCGGTTTTTCGTCCATGAGTTTGAGCGCCAGCGCCGCCAGCGGCGTCGATGCCCACGGCCGCTATTTCGGCTACGCGACGGTGCCGTTCACCGTCGACAACACGTCCTTCATCCTGTCGGCCAACACCATGGTCAGCTTTTCGGCCAAGGCCGCGATCAACACCGATTTCACGGTGGGCTACACCGCCGGCGCGCTCGAAGGCGAGATGGCCTACGGCCGCCTGACGCTGTACGCCGGCGGCAGCAATGCCGGCGACGCCACCGACATGGAAGAACAGGTTCAAAGCGTGTACTACCTCGACGGCGGCCCGTCCGGTGCGCAGAGCGCGCAGTGGAATGGCACGATGACGGCCAGTTACAGCAACCTGGGCAGCACCAGCGCCACCGGCCAGTTCTATGCCGAAGCGGAAGTCGGCGGCCGCTCGGTGGTGCTGGCCGCCGTGCCGGAACCGTCCAGCTACGCCATGCTGCTGGGCGGCCTGGCCGTCATGGGCGCGCTGGCGCGCCGCCGCAAGGCATCCTGAACAATCGCTAATCTGCAAGGAGATGGAATGAAACGTATCGCACGCAGCACCCTGGCGGCGGCCTGCGCCGCCGCCGTTGTCGCCGTAGCCGCCGCCGGTCCGGCCCACGCGGCCGCCAGCAGTTCAGCCACTTTCGGCAACCTGACCATCACGCTCACCGACCTCGATCCGAACGACGGCATCGCGCCGTCGCTGATCTACCAGGCCGATGCCCAGCCGACCATCATGGGTGAAACCCGCAGCTTCGGCGATGAATTCGTCCAGCACACCTTCAACAAGGTGCTGGTCGGGCAGCAGGGCGGCCTGAACGGCGCGCTGAACGACGAGCTGGCCAGCAGCAATGCGTCGCTGACCAGCGCCGTCACCCTGGCCGGCTTCAGCTCGGCGTCGGCGTCGGGCAAGGCGCTCAGCACCGTCGACGGCAATGGCCGTTATTTCGCCGAGGCGACCGGCCAGGATCCCTACATGAATTCCTTCACGCTGTCGGCCAACACCATGATGACGATAACGGTCAACGGCTCGGCCAGGGCGCAGACCACGATAGGCTATAACCTCGACGCCTTCCAGGCCGAGGAGGCCAATGCCCACCTGTTCCTCGACATCGAGGCCTACACCGACAACGGTACCTACGTCGGCGGCTATCAGGAAACGACGTTGCAGGCGCTGTACGAGGTCAAGGACGACGGCAGCGTCGTCGGACAGACGCAGAGCTGGGATGGCCAGATGTCGGCCAGCTTCAGCAACAAGACGGGGCAGTCGGCCAGCGGCTTCTTCGTCGCCGACGTCGATGTCAGCGGCCTCTCGTCGGTGGCGGCGGTGCCCGAGCCGGAGACTTACGCCATGCTGATGGCGGGGCTGGCGCTGGTCGGCTGGGGTGCCAAACGGGCCAAGCGCCGCCAGGCTTGATGCCCGGACGCCCGCACGCCGGAGCCGGCGGCGGGGTCGGGCGGCGCTAGTGCTGCCAGCGCCTCATGCCGTCCCGGTCGCCACCGGCCGGGCCGGATCGGCGCACCACTCGCTCCACGAGCCGGGATACAGCGCCGCGCCGGGCAGTCCCGCCACTTCCAGCGCCAGCAGGTTGTGGCAGGCCGTCACGCCGGAGCCGCACTGCATGATGGCGGCCGTCGCCGGTTCGGCGATGGCGGCCCACTCCAGTTTCAGCTGGGCGGCGGTTTTGAAGCGGTCGTCGGGTGCCAGATTGTCCTTGAAGAAGCGGTTCTTCGCGCCCGGAATATGGCCGCCGACCGGATCGATGGTTTCGTTCTCGCCACGGTAGCGCTCCGGCGCGCGGGCGTCGACCACGGTGCGGGCGTGGCTGCGCAGATTGGCCAGCACCTCGGCCACCGTCACGGTTTTGGTCAGCGTCGGCTTCTCGCCGAGATGGCCGCGCGGGCGCGCCGCCACCGGCGTCACCAGCGGCAGTCCCTGCGACTGCCACGCGGCCAGGCCGCCGTCGAGCACGGCCACGGCCGGATGGCCTATCCAGCGCAGCAACCACCACAGGCGCGCCGCGTACATGCCGCCGTGGGCGTCATAGGCCACCACTTGCGTGTCGTCGTTGATGCCCCAGTCGCGCAGCGCCTCGATCAGCGCGGCGCGGTCCGGCAGTGGATGGCGGCCGTGGAACACGCCGTCGGCGCCCGTTTTGGCGCCGGACAGCTCATCGTCGATGCCGGCGAACTGCGCGTTCTGGATATGGCCGATGGCGTAGCCGTCGCGCCCCGCGTCCGGGTTCATCAAATCGTGGCGGCAGTCCAGGATGACCCAGGCCGGATCGGTCACGTGCGGGGCCAGGGTGGCGGCGTCGATAAGCGTGGTGTGCATGGCGGGCGTCCTCAAGGTGCTTGCGATTGGCGGGCGAGCGGACCGGCGGACGATGGCCAGCCCGTGTTCGGCATCGCGGGTATTGTAAAACGTCGCGGCCGGGCCGGACAACACAAAGACCCCGGTTTGAGGCCCGGTCTTGACCCCGATGGCCGGGGACAGGTGCCTACCCGGCCGCCTACACGTCGATATTGGCCCGATACCACTCATGGAAGTGCTGCATGCCGTCTTCCATCGGCGACTGGTAAGGTCCGGCGTCCGTGGTGCCGCGCTTGAGCAGCACCTTGCGGCCGGCGTCCATGCGCAGCGCGATCTCGTCGTCCTCGACGCAGGTTTCCATGTAGGCGGCCCGTTCGGCCTCGATGAATTCGCGCTCGAACAGCACGATCTCCTCGGGATAATAAAATTCCACCACGTTGCGGGTGCGCTGCGGGCCGTCCGGCCACAGGGTCGACACGATCAGCACATGCGGATACCACTCGACCATGATGTTGGGATACAGCGTCAGCCAGATCGCGCCATACGGCGGCGGTTCGCCGCCGCGGAACTTCAGCACCTGCTCCTGCCAGCGCTTGTAAATCTCCGAGCCCGATTTCAGCAGGCCCTTGTTCACGCCCACGGTCTGCACGCTGTAGTCGCGGCCGAATTCCCAGCGCAGGTCGTCGCAGCTGACAAAGCCGCCCAGGCCCGGATGGAAGGGTTCGACGTGATAATCTTCCAGATAGACTTCGATGAACGTCTTCCAGTTGTATTTGCAGGTCTGGACTTCGACGTGGTCGAACATATAGCCGGAAAAATCGAGATCCTTGGTCACCGACAGCTGCGACAGCTTGTCCATGACGTTGTAGCCGTTCTGCTCGAACAGCAGGCCGTTCCAGTTTTGCAGCCCGGTCTTGGGCAGGTTCAAACACGGCGTTTCGGCGAAGTGGGGCGCGCCGATCAGCTCGCCCTTCAAGTCGTAGGTCCAGCGGTGCAGCGGGCAGACGATGTTGTTGGCGTTGCCGCGGCCGTTGAACATCAGCGCCTGGCGGTGGCGGCAGACGTTCGACAGCAGCTCGATCCCGTTTGCGTTGCGCACCAGCATACGCCCTTCATCTTCGGAGACGAGGGTCGCAAAATCGCCGCTATTGGGCACCATCAGCTCATGCCCGACGTAGCGCGGGGCGGCCTGGAACAGTTGCTGCATTTCGCGCTGCAACAGCGCTTCGTCAAAATAGACGCTTACCGGAAGTTGCGCGTTCGAGCGCGCGAGCTTGGCGTGGGTCCCCACATCGGACATCCCAACCCCCTTAATATGTGCATCAAACCAAAGAGTGACAGTCTCCGTAAAGACCTGAATTCAAGTTTTTGAAATGGTATTTCGGACAGAACCGGCGATTATACCGTGGATCGGCGCCATTTCGCAGCATCGTCCGCCAGATTGCAACCGAGAAGCTTGCACGAAAGGCATGATCCTCCCCGAAATGACAAGGGTTGCGATAAACTCTGGTCATATTACCAATGTGTGACACAGGGCGCGGACGGTGTTCCGCTTGTGTTCCGGCGCGCTTTAATTCCACTTGATAAGGTGGTTTGTTCTAAAATATCGGGCTACACTGGGTCGGGCTGTTGCTGCGCCCGACTTTTGCCCACGGATTTGAGTGCCTATGCCTAAGAAATTAACCGCCGAGACGAGCATCGCCCCGGCCTCGTTTGAAATCGCGATGGCCGAGCTGGCGCAGCTGGTGAGCCAGATGGAAGCCGGCCAGCTGCCGCTGGAAGCGTCGGTGGCCGCCTACCAGCGCGGCTCCGAGCTCGTCAAGTTCTGCGCCACCCAGCTCGACAAGGTGGAGGCGCAGGTCAAGGTGCTGGAGGGCGACATGCTCAAACCCTACGCCGACGCCGACGAGGGCGCGCAATGACGGCCGGCTTCGACGACTGGATGACGACGGTGCAAGCCCGGGTCGAAAGCGATCTGGATGGATTCCTGCCGGCCGCCGGCGCGCTGCCGGCCCGCTTGCACGAAGCCATGCGCTACGCGCTGCTGGGCGGCGGCAAGCGCGTGCGGCCGCTGCTGGTCTACGCGGCCGGCGCCCTGTTCGGCGCCGACGCGCCAGCGCTGAGCCGCGCGGCGGCGGCGGTGGAAATGATCCACGCTTATTCGCTGGTGCACGACGACATGCCCTGCATGGACGACGACGCGTTGCGGCGCGGCAAGCCGACCGTCCACGTGGCCTACGACGAGGCGACGGCGCTGCTGGTCGGCGACGCCCTGCAGTCGCAAGCCTTCCTGGTGCTGGCCGAAGCGGACGGCGTGCCCGCCGCGCGCCAGGTGGCGATGCTGCGCCTGCTGGCCCAGGCCGCCGGCTCGGCCGGCATGTGCGGCGGCCAGGCCATCGACCTGGCCAGCGTCGGCGTCAGCCTGACCCTGGCCCAGCTCGAGCAAATGCACCAGCTGAAAACCGGCGCCCTGTTGCGCGCCGCCGTGGTGCTGGGCGCGCTGGCGGGCAAGGAACTGGCCGCCGTGGAAATCGCGGCCCTGAACGACTACGCGCGCGCCATCGGCCTGGCCTTCCAGGTGGTCGACGACGTGCTCGACGCGACGGCCGATTCGGCCACGCTGGGCAAGACCGCCGGCAAGGACGCGGCCGACAACAAGCCGACCTATGTGTCGATACTGGGTCTGGGACCGTCGCGCGCGCTGGCGCAACAATTGCGGCTCGATGCGCACGCAGCGCTCGCGCCGTTCGGTGAACAAGCCCTGCGGTTACGCGAACTCGCGGATTTAATCGTGCAGCGGAAGGCATAAATGAACTTGCTCGAACATATCAACTCCCCGGCCGACGTGCGCAAGCTGGCGCGCCACCAACTGACGCCGCTGGCCCACGAACTGCGCGGCTACCTGCTCGACTCCGTGTCCAAGACGGGCGGCCATCTGTCGTCCAACCTCGGCACCGTCGAACTGACGGTGGCGCTGCACTATGTGTTCAACACGCCGCACGACCGCATCGTGTGGGACGTCGGCCACCAGACGTATTCGCACAAAATCCTCACCGGCCGGCGCGAGCGCATGCACACGCTGCGCCAGCAGGGCGGCATCTCCGGCTTCCCGCGCCGCGTCGAAAGCGAATACGACACCTTCGGCACGGCCCACTCGTCGACGTCGATCTCGGCCGCGCTGGGCATGGCGCAGGCGGCCAAGATCAAGGGCGAGCACCGCCACGC
>NZ_JANXMI010000074.1 GCF_025354735.1 Rugamonas sp. | reverse complement strand
CCTGCCGCCCAAGGACCGTAAACGGATATACAAGACTACTGCAAACAGCAACATAAAATCAGCATCAGGAAGGCGAGAACTTCTAATTGGGTCTGGATATCCTAAACAACCGTGACAAGTCTCGTGTAAGAAATTTCCGTTGCGCAGGCTAAGTGCGGGATGCTTCACTCCTTCGATCAACTCTGTTAAAGCAGTTGAGAGTAACTCCTCCGGGGGCATCGCAGTACCATCTTTCCGAGCCAAAAAAGTAATCCCTTGATCGCGAAGAGAGAAGAACGCTCGAACGCTCGAACCCGAGGCCAACTTGGGATTCATTTTCAACCCTTTGAGCAACGCCTTGGCTGCGTTCGTGATCGCACGCCTTCCTTGCGACAGTTCCTCCGTATCCTTCATACGTTTAAGGCGGTACACATCGGTTTTTTTGTCATATGTCTTCGCGCAAGCACATGCATGCCAAACCCACTCAAGAAGAAGCTCATCGCAATCCGTACCCAATTTATCTTCTATGGGGATTTTTGAAACTTCCTTCCTTATCACTTCCTTGATAGCTTGATTCTCTGCCTTCCATTGCTGAGGCGTCTGTTTCAATTTCATATACCGCTTACCAGTCGCAGACCGCTTTCAGGGACTGCATCTGGCACTACGCCTCCTTCTGTCAAAATCCACTCTTCAAACTTTTGCGCGTGCATAGCCAGCATGTCCAATGGACGGTGGCGATAATGCGCCTCATGCGCGTCGTTGCCAGCAACGTGACCAGTGATCTGCCTGATGACGCCCGACGGAATCTCGATCCATTCAGACAGCGTCGCGAAGCTCTTACGCAATCCGTGCGACGAAATCCAGATGCCAGTTTTGGCAGCGATGGCCTTAATGTATTTCGCAGGCTCACGCATGCGCCCATCAGCGCTCTGCTCGCTGGAGAAGACCCAGTCATTCCTCTTCGGTAGGCTGCTCAGCAATCGCGAGGCGTATCGAGTCAAAGGGATAACACGATCCCCGCCGGTCTTTGTGTCGCGGAACGTAACCGAATGCCAGCGAAAATCGACGTCGGCCCAGCGCAAACTCAACGCTTCTTCACGGCGGCATCCCGCCAAAAGCAGGAAGCGCAAATACGCCTTTGCCACTGGATTCTCCACAAACTCCGTGGCCGCCCACCACGCTTTCAGTTGATCCCTTCGCAGCGTTACCTTATTGGGGCGAACCTCAGCCCACGCTTTTTCTTCGGTTAACTTACGGATCGGATTGTCGCCAATCGACGCGGCAAATGCTGGATTCTTCTTGGCGGCATTGAGCACCGCCCGCAGAGAGCGCATTGCCTGATTAGCTTGTGCAGGGCCACTCTTGCCTATAAGGGTCTTGTGCTTAGCAAGCGCGGCGTCTTCGGTGATGGCAGTGAGTTTCTCGTCCGCCCAATCTGCAAAAGAGCGGCGCAGATGGCCTTCGTAGTCGCGAATCGTAAGAGGAGACAGTGGCTTACTGGATGCCGCCCTCGCAGAAAGATACGACGACCAAGCATCACGCAAGGTAGCCTGCTGTGCCTTCCGTGTCTGCGCCTGCTCAACTGCCTGCTCCTTGGCCTTGCGATCCTGCTCGCGAGGGTCCACGCCGCTGTCAAGCATCACACGCAGCTCACGCGCCGCCTTGCAGGCGCTCTCCACAGTCCAAGTCGGCCACTCACCGATGACCCGTCGAATGGTCTGACCGTGCATCTTACCTTCAAAGAAAAACGCCTTACGCACACCCTCGTAGCGACGATCAACCGACAGCCCCAAGCCATCAGCACCGTGACGGTACAGAACCTTCTTGCCCTCCTCCCCGGTGCATTTGGTGTCAATGGTTGATACGGTGAGGCCTTGCTTCTTACGTGCCATGAGTACCCAAGGAGAGAGTGGCTACCTTTTCCTACCTGTAAAAGGTAGCCTATAGGTAGGATTGTTAGCGTGAAAACTGATGAGTTACAATGATAACAAATCCTCGTGTCTCATAGGGGAAAACAGAGAAATATTAAGCAAGGTTAGATTGAATTATTTCTCGTGATTAAAAAACCTAGGATTGAAAATCCTTGTGTCGGTGGTTCGATTCCGCCCCGGGCCACCAAGAACAGTGTCAAACGAAACGCCAACCCATGCAGGTTGGCGTTGTCGTTTCTGGAATCCAGAGTCCTCGTGTCCGGTCCATTTCCGGTCCTGCCCACACGCCAGCAAATCTCCTCGCTCGCCTCACTACGCCCACTGCGTCGTTGCGGATCAAACTGGCGTCCGCCGCGAGGTCCAACTTGCGGCCTCGCCAAACCGACTTTGCTCGTCCGCTTTCTGGCAACAATTGTGCCCACCTTCTCATAACGCGTTCAGCCAGCCTTACCGGCGCTGATATCAGTTTACAAGCGCTGCTGACAGCAAGGACATTTTGTGTCAGGATGACCAGCTTATTCTTTCCTGATGGTATGCACATGAAACTGTTTTGTTGTTTGGGAGCGGCAGCGCTGGCTTGCGCGTCGTTGATTTGCTCGGCTGCCGAGCCAGCCGCTGCGCCGGCCGCCGCCGCCGCCGGCAAGGCCGACGAGAAGCCGGCGCCCGACGCCAAGGTGTGGGTAACCAAGCATCAGATGACGATAGGCGGCAAGCCTCTGGCCTATACCGCCACCGCCGGCACCATGCAGATCAAGAACGACAAGGATGAGCCCATCGCCTTGTTCGGCTTCACCGCCTACGTCAAGGATGGCAAGGAAGAGGATCAGCGCACGCGTCCCATCGTGTTTGCCTACAACGGCGGTCCGGGAACTTCGTCGGCCTGGCTGCACATGGGCATCCTGGGGCCGAAACGCACGGTGCTGAAAGACCTCGAGGCCAATACCCACGGCCCCTTCCTGACCGTCAACAACGAGTTGAGCCTGCTTGGCCAGGCCGACCTGGTGCTGATTGACCCGGTCGGGACCGGCTATTCCCGCCCCATCGGGAAAAGCGAGGGAAAGGACTTCTGGGGCGTCGACCAGGACATCAAGTCGGTCTCCGACTTCATCGTCAAATACCTAAGCCAGATGAGCCGCTGGTCCGCGCCTAAGTTCGTGCTGGGCGAAAGCTATGGCGGCATGCGCACCGCCGGCGTCGCGTTTGACCTGCTGACCAGAAATAACGTTGCGCTGAACGGCATCATCCTGGTGTCGCCCTACCTGGACTATGCCGCCGGCGACACCACCTCCCAGATCGACGCGGCCTACGTCAACTTCCTGTCGACCTACGCGGCCACGGCCTGGTATCACAAGACGCTTGCCGACCGCCCACCAGCGTTGCAACCCTTCCTGCGCGAAGTCGAAGCCTTCGCGCGCGACGAGTATGCGCCGGTGCTGAACAAGGGCAGCCGCGCCACCCCGGCTGAACGCCAGAAAGTGCTGGAGGGGCTGGCCCGCTATACCGGCCTCGACCAGGCCTACTGGCGCCGCGCCAACCTGCGCATCGACGAAGGGCACTTCCTGCAGGAGATGATGCGTGAAACCGGCCAGGTGCTGGGCCGCATCGACAGCCGCTACAAGGGCGGCATATTGAGCCCCATGGCCGAGTCGATGAAATACGATGCCTACGCATCGGCCGTCGCCCCGGCCATCGTCGCCACCTTCAACGATTACTACCGGCGTGAACTGAAGGTCGAATCGGAGCGCGAATATGTCTTCAGCGGCGACTTCAGCAAGGATTGGGACAACCGCCATGCGCAGCCGGACGCCAGCGACAAGGTCGTGCATCCGAATACAACGGTGGACCTGGCCTGGGCGATGAAGCTGAATCCGAAGATGAAAGTCCTGATTTCGACCGGCTACTTCGACTTGGCCTGCCCGTATGGCACGGTGGAATATGTGGTCGACCACCTCGACCTGACGCCGGAACTGCGCAAGAACATCACCGTCGACTACTTTGAAGCGGGCCACATGATGTATGTGCACCCGGGGTCGATGCAGAAGTTCACGGGTTCGCTGGCCGAATTCGTGGGAACGAACAGCCGCACCGTCGAAGCGCCGTGATCCCGCGCAAGAAATGAACGGCCGACCTGCATAAAGGATTAGCTCGTCTAATTTCATGGAATCTGCGGCACGCAGGAAGAACCTCTATGGCGCGGTGGCGCTGATCCAACGATCGACTTCCGGCAGCAGAGCGCGCGCGATGTGCTGGTTCTGCCGGATTGCGGCGGTGGCGGCCAGGAAGGGCTTGCGCGCCTCGACGGGCACATTGCGCACCTGATAGGCTTGCAAATCGGCGATGCGGGCCGTCGAGGAGGAGGCGCTGGCGACGTAGATCGCCAAGTCCCAGCGCGTGGTCGGCGGCATCGGCAAGTTCGGATCCTCCAGCTTGGGTGCGAACGCATCCCACACGACATCGGGGTTGGCGCGGCTCAGTCGGGAGATCAGCGACGCCCCCGTGCCGGCGGGCGCCTGGTCGCCAAGGGCGATGCCGACCATGCGGCGCGCCAGATCGGGATCGGTCACGCCGGCCAAGGCGGAGTAGATGCGCTGCTTTTCCTGCGGATCGGCGGACTTGGCGGCCCGCGCCAGCAGCGTGTCGAACAGCGCCTGGTCCGACTGCGCGGCGGCGATCATCAAGGCGCTGTGCTGCTGCGCCACCGTGCCGCTGCCGTCGGCGACTCTGCGGCGCGCGTCGGCGATCACGCCGGCGTCGCCCAGCGTGCTCAAGGTCTGGACCAATCTGCCGCGCAGAATGTCGAGATTGGCGTCCTCGCCCGGGACGGCGTCCGGCCCCAGGCGCGCAGACAAGGGCGTCAATAATGCGAGCCCGTAGCGGCGGAATTTGGCGCGCGCCGCCAGGTCGGCGTAATCTTCATCGATCTCGCTGAGCACCGCGAGCGCGCGTTGCCAGACGATGGGATTGGAGGCCGCCGGCAGCGCCGAGACCAGCTTCAGGGGATTACTGAGGGGCGCGTCGCCGGCGATGCCCAGCGCCAGGCTGTCGTTGATCAGCCCGAGCTGGTCGACGGCGGACAACGTGCCCAGACGCGCGGTCAGCGCATCGAAGCCGGCCGCATCGTAGAGCACGCGTGCATACGCCATCTGCCCCGCGTTGACCAGGGGTGCGGGGCCGGAGGCGATCCTGGCGCCGCCGTGCAGCAGGACGCCGCGCTGCTGGCGCCCCTCATCGGCTATCTGCAAAGGCAGGCGCCACAGTTGCGGCGGCAGCGCGGCGATGGTCGCGGGATCGAGCGCAAAGCGCGACTGCCGCAGTTGCACGCCGCCGGCTGCCGTCTCCACGCGCACCAGCGGCACGCCTTCCTGGCGCGTGAAGTCATGCTCGATGTCGAGCACGGGCAGGCCGGTGGTCCGCTGCATGATGCTCCATAGATCGGTGTCGACCGTATTGCCGTAGGCGTGGGCGCGCATATAGCGGCGTACGCCTACGCGGAACCTGTCGCGGCCGATGTAGGTATTCATCATGGTAATGAAGGCCGCTCCCTTGTCGTAGGTGATCGAGTCGAACGACTGTGCGGCCTGTTCCGCCGTATCGACTTGCTGCACCACGGGATGGGTCGACGCCACCGAGTCGGCCTGCTTGCCAGCCTCGAAGATGGCGCTCGCCTGCAGGCCGGTTTGCCAGTCGGGATGCAGGTCGTCGGCCGCCGCCGTCTGCATCCAGCGGGCGAAGCCTTCGTTGAGCCACAAGTCGCTCCACCAGGCCATCGTGACCAGGTCGCCAAACCACTGGTGCGCCATTTCGTGACTGACCGCCTCGAATACCAAGCGGCGATCGGGTTCGGTCGAGGTCTTCGGATCGAACAACAGATGATTTTGCGAATAGAAAATCGCGCCCCAGTTTTCCATCGAGCCGCCGGCGATGGCCCCCGGCGCCGCGATCAGGTCCAGCTTGGGCAGCGGATAGGACACGCCGAAATAGCCGTTGTAATAGTGCAGCAGCGCGACCGCCTCCTGCAGCGCATAGTCGGCCTTGGCGAGGTCGCCACGCTTGACGACGACGCCGACATCGACGCCATCGACCTGTTTGCCGACGCGCTCGTAATCGCCGATGCCGACAAACAGCAGATAGGTCGACATCCTGGGGCTCTTCGCAAAACGCACGCGCTGCATGGTGGCCGACAGCCGCGTCACTTCAGCCACCGGCATGTTCGACAACGCCATGCGGTCCTTGGGCGCGTCGACCGCGACGGTGAAGCTGGCCTTGCGGCCCGGCTCATCCCAGCACGGCAGGAACTGGCGGGCGGCGGCCGGCTCGAAGTTCGTCGCCAGAGTGCGGCGCGGGCCGTCCGGCGTGCTGTAGTCCATGGCGAAAAAGCCGAGCGTGGCGCGGCCAATTTTGCCATGGTAGTCGATCGTGAGGCGATGCTTGCCGGCCTTGACGGGGGCGCTGAAAGCGAGGCCGGTACGCTCGAGTTTTTCGTCGGCTTTGACGGCGGCGTCGCCGCCGCCGTCGACCGAAGCGTGGTCGAAGACCAGGCCGGCGGCGTTCAATTCGATTTTCGAGGTGGCTTGGCGGACATCGATGGTGATGACGACCCGGCCCTTGAACGTGAGGGCGTCGGCGTCGGGGGAGACGGTGAGGTCGTAATCGAGGGGAATGACTGTGTCGGGAAGCACTTCGCGGATGCGGTCGGCGTCTTTCGCGGCGGTAGCTGCCGATGCGTTTGTCAGGGTCAGTGCGCAGATCGCTATCGCGGTAGCCAGTTCTTTGATGTGCATGGTTTAGCCTTGCCGTTGGGAATAGATAATCTACAGCAATATCAGATAAGCAAGAAGAAAAAATGGAGCATGGATGTTCAATACGTCACCTGGGCGTGCTGGAGGCGGCGAACCTGGTGGCCACCAGGTGGCGCGGCCGCGAGAAGTTGCACTTCCTCAATCCGATGCCGCTGCAGGAAATCTATGAACGCTGGATAGCCAAGTTCGACAAACCCCGCCTCCGGGATTCGCAGTCCTCGGTTCCGGTCCATTTCCGTGCTCTTTCCGCATCCCGACAATCTGCTCCGGAACAGGATAGGCCAAGTATTGCCCCAAACGGCCGGCGCCCGGCAAATCCCGCCTGAATTTTTTCCCGAGCGATTTCGCAGGTGATATATTGCAATATTGCAAATATCAACCTTCTCTCGATTGCAACACCCGTCCTGGAGACATCATGAAAAGACTTGCCGCTTTTATATGGCTGTTCTTGCTGTTACCGCAAACAGCCTCCTGCCAAGTATTGCAAGAACGCTTTCACCGCTTGGTGGACACGCAAGGTGTTTCCGGTTATGAAACGGACGTGCGCGAACTGGTGCGCGCACAATTCCCCGCCTGGGCCCGCTCCCAAGTCGATACAATCGGCAACCTGAGCGTTAGCTTTGGCCATGGCGCACCGCATACAATGCTGATCGCCGCGCTGGATGAAAACGGCTACGTCGTTTCACGTATCACCGATGACGGTTATTTGCGGCTGCATCGCCACGGCTCCGCGTCGAACAATATCTTGCGCGATCAATTCATGGTCGGGCAGCCGGTACTTGTACGCGGTGCCAGCGGTCGCCTAATTTCGGGCGTGACGGCCACGCCGTCGCTGCATTTGCGCCGTTTGCTCAACCCGGCGGAAGTCGCGCGTATCCGCGATATCGGCGATCTGTGGGTCGATGTCGGCGCTGCCAACGCGGCGGCGGTGGCACAATTGGGAATCCGCGTGCTCGACCCGGTCAATCTGCGCGAACGTGCGCAGTCACTGGCCAACGGCCGCGTGGCCGGTGTCAATACTCAGTTGCGCGCAGGCGCGCAGGCCCTGGTCGAGCTGCTTCGCGCCATGCCTGGCGAGCCGACGCCGACGGGTACGATAACCCTGGTCTGGACGGTGCAGTCGCAGTTCAATGAGCGCGGCCTGGCGCGCCTGGCGCAGGCCGTCCATCCAGCGCGCGCCTTCGTGATCGGCGCCGCCGTGACCGCCCCCAAAGCCGCTCCCGCCGAATGGAGCGATGTGCCCATCGTATGGAAAAGCGTGCCGGCGTTATTCGAAAGCACCACCGTCGAAGTAGTCGACGTGGCGCAGATCACCGCGCTGACGCGCGAGTTGGCCGCCGAGACCGGATTGACGATGGGAGATGGCTCCGCTGACGTCAAACCGCTGCCTGCCCCGCCACCCCGCATCGGACAAAACGCCAGCGGCCCGTTTGCGATCCTGAAGCCACTGATAGAAACGTATGGCGTCTCTGGCCACGAGGCACCGGTGCGCGAGGTGGTGCGCAAGCTGCTACCGCCCTGGGCACAGCCGGTCGAGGACGAGCAGGGCAATCTGTCGCTCAGCTTTGGACAAGGCGGCAAAGAACTGCTGTTCATCGCCCATCTCGACGAAACCGGTTTCGAAGTCACCGGGCTGCGCGCCGATGGCATGGCCGCCATCCGCGACCAGGGCGGCATGTATTTATCGCTGTATGAGGCGCAGCCGGTATGGGTGCATACCGCCAAGGGCAAGGTCCCGGCCGTGATCGCGCCGCGCCCGCACTACGCCACGGCGACCGGCGCGCAGCCGGACATGGCGAATTTGCTGCTTTACTTTGGCACCGACTCTGCCGCCGAAACGCAGGCGCTGGGCGTGGCGGCGGGGCAGGCGGCCAGTGTGCGCAAGCAGTTCGTCGAATTGGCCGCGCCGCGCGCGACCGGACGCTCGATGGACGACCGGGCCGGCATCACGGCCCTGCTGATGGCCTTGAAAATGGTCGATCCGGCCACGCTGAAGAACCGGATCACGGTGGCGTTCAGCGTCGGCGAGGAAAACGGCTATTCCGGCGCGCGGGCCATGGCCAAGCGCTTGCATCCGCAATACGCGTTTGCCATCGACACCTTTGTGTCGACCGACACCCCGAACGATCCTCAATATCTGGCCCACGCGCCGCTCGGCCATGGCCCCGTGTTGCGCGGCATGGACAATCTTATACTGACGCCGGCGGCGACGATAGACCGGATCACCCAGCTGGCGCAGACCGCCAAAATCCCCTTGCAAATCGGCGTCACCCAGGGCGGCGTCGATTCCTTCGCGTTCAGCGCAGGCGGCGCGATCGACGTCGGCCTGTCATGGCCTGGCCGCTATTCGCACTCATCGGTGGAAATCATCGACCAGCGCGATCTGGTCAAGCTGTCGGAGCTCATCGCCTTACTGATGCGGCAACTCTGAACCAACGCTGCCGGTAGCCGCCGCGGCTCGACGATTGAAATTCTTAAACAGGCGCCAACAGGTCGTGATACGGTCTGGCGGCGTCGATGATGAAAGCCACTTCATGCGCATACTCTTGATCCTCCTTGGCGGACTTGCCGCTCACGCCATCGCCACCGCCGCCTGTCCGCCTGCGGGCATGTCCCGCGCCCAACTCGTCGCACTGAGCGCGGCGGGATACGAAGTGGCCGACAACGCCAGGCGTCAAGCGCTGGCGCTTGGCCTGGTTGATTGTCTGGGCGACCCGGATCCGGTACTGCGCGACGAAATCGCCTTCGGGGCGCTGGAGTCCTGGATGCGATCCCAAAAGCTGGAGCCGGCAACCCTGCGCAGCTTGCGCACGACGCAGCTGGCCAGCTTGAAACAAGCGGATGCGGCCGGATTGGCGCAGCCTTTCGCGGCAATCGTGCTCGGTGAAGTGGCGAATGCCGATCGTATGCAACCCTTCATGAGCGCGGCCGAGCGCACCGAGCTGGTCCAGGCCGGCGCCGCCTACCTGAGTAATGTACGCGACTACCGGGGGTACGACCTGAAGGAAGGCTGGCGTCATGCTGTGGCGCATGCGGCCGACATGATGATGGAGTTGGCGCTCAATCCCGCGCTCAGCAAGAAGGACCAGCGACTGATCTTGTCGGCGGTGGCGACGCAGCTATCAGCGGCCGGCGCGCACACGCCTGCGCAGTTCTTCCTGTACTCGGAGGGCGAGCGGCTGGCCGCGCCCGTATTGGGCCTTGCCAGCCACGCCGATTTCAGCGCGGCCGAATGGGATGAATGGTTTAGCTCGCTTGCCATTACGCCGTCCGAGCATGACGCGATGCTGCCGCAGTCCATGGCACATAGACATAATCTGAGAAGCTTCCTGATGACGCTGTATATCTCGCTTAGCGAAAGCAAGGATGGCGCGCAGCGCGAACGGTTGCTGCCTTACGTCAGAAGAGAACTCAAGCTCGACCAGTCCGGCGGAGCGGTTTGAACACTTGCGCATCCGGCGACGCCTCTTGCGCAAAGAGCGAAGGCAGGACAAAGCTGAGCGGTGTCGACCCGAAGCCTGGTTGCGTCACGTGCTGACGCATATCGCCGATCATCCCGTCAACCGGGTTGATGATTTCTTGCCTTGGAACTGCAACTTGCCAGCAACCCTTTGAGATGACGCCGCTTCCCAGCGGTGTGATGCCATCAACAATCAACTTGCTACAGCACTCAAGACGGCGCTGTTTTGTTTCCAGGCTGAGCAATCCTTATGTCGGGTCTATTTCCAGCGTTTGACATTGCTGCTTCAACGCGCCATAGCCCCTATCCTGCTTACCTACAACAAGCGCGCCGGATGACCTTGCGCCACCAGCAGAACGACTGCTTTTTTATCAAAAGAAACAAAGGTCTCGCCACCAAGCCAATTTCCCTCATAGGCGATCACACCGTCGGCGAAATCACCGCCGGCTCCCAACACCGCCAGCCCAGCCATCACCGCAGGTCGATTCATTTCGACATTTGCCGTGTCCACCAGTGCCCGAATCGCCTGCGCCACGTCCTCAATCGGAAAGCCATAGACCTTACGCAACACCCAAACCAACTCGCACAACGTCGGCAGCGTCACCGCGATCAACGCCGCATCCAGCAAGACGGTGCTTGCTTGCAGCGCCTGCACCGGGTCGTCCTGGACCACGGCGCGAACCAGGACGTTGGTATCGACCGTGACCTTCATGCACCGCCCGACCAGCCCCGCGCAGATGCTTCGTTCATTTCCTCCACGGTCGCCACTTTCTTTGTCCGCCCTGCCAGCAGACCGACAAACCCGCCTATGCTTGCACTAGGCAGGGCAGCTCTCACCAATCCCTGGGCATTCGGCAGCAAGTCGAGTTCGATTTTGTCGCCCGGCTTGATGCCCAGATGCTGGAGCACCTCTTTTCTCAAGGTCACTTGACCTCGCGCCGTAACTGTCAATATCGCCATGGCGTTGTCCTCCTGGTCTGGCGCGTCAAATTGTAATGCGGTTCCACCTTACCATCGAATCCACGCCCACCCGATACAAGATTGAAAATCCTTGTGCCGGTGATTCGAATCCGCGCCATACGCCCACTTCCAGAATATCGCCGTCGATACGGGCCGCCTGTTTGGCCAGGATCCCACAGTTCAAAACAGCGGTAGATATCGACCAGGGTATTCGATTTGATGTGTTCGTAAGCGCCTGGAATTCGCCATCGTTCAACCACGGCGACAATGTCGCGAACGGCAAAACCCGATGGTGGAATATATCCGACATAGGATGATGCCAGGGTTGTTGCTTGCGTATGGTTTGATAGGCTGCTACGACTGCGTCTTTCTCATTCATGTGTTTGTCCTCGCGTGGTCAGTCACACTCCTCCAAGCCTGGCGGGGTCGGACTTTCAGAGGCACGGCCCGTCGATTGTCATTTAATCGGCGGCGGCCGGGCGGGTTTTTGAGCGGCGGCCTTAGCGCCTAGTGCACCGTCACCACGGGCGCGGCCTTGACGCTGACGGCGGCCTTGGCCGGCACGCTTACTTCGACCAGCATCTTGTCCAGGTTGGCGCGCCGTTCCAGCGAGTTCGGATGTTGTTCGCCGAGCTTGTCCATTTTGCCGAGATTGCCGACAAACAGGTCCAGCTGGCCGCCCGCCGCGCCGTCGGCGACCGGCGGCCCCATGCTCGCCTGGTAGCTCTGGATGATGTGGTGCAGACGCTTCTTGTCGGGGAAGGCGGCGTCGAGCAGGCGCACGGCGCAGGCGTCGGCCTGCATTTCCTGGGCCCGGGAAAAGACCACGAAGCGCGTCATGATGTCGTTCGAGTACGCCATCAGCGAGGCCGGCGTGCGGTTGCTGGCCTCCATCAGCTTGCGCAGGCCGTCGACGCTGTCGATGGCGTCGGTGAGCCGGGCCTGGTTGGCGCGCGTTTCATGGCGCTGCAACACGTGGGCGAGCTCGTGGGCCAGCGCGAAATACGCCTTGTCTTCATTTTTGGCGTCGGCCACCAGGTCGCGGTCGATGACGATGTAGCCGCCCGGCAGCGCCATGGCGTTGCCCGCGCCCTTGCGCACGTCGATCTGGAATTGATACGGCGTTTCTTCCTTGATCTGCAAGGCCAGCGTCTGCAACAGCAGCTGGGCGCGCGCGATCAGGACGCGGTTGGGCTTGCGGTCGCCGTCGAGCAGCTCGTCGGCCATGTCGCCGTGCACCTTCTCGCCCAGCATGCGCTCGGCGTCGGTCGGCAGCCAGTTCAGGTTCTTGCCGGCCAGCTTGAGCATGCCGCGCATGTCCATGGCCTGGCCGCCAGCGCCGATCTTCACCGCGGCGTTGTTGAGCCCGATTCTGGCGCTCAGCTTGAGGAGCGACATGGCATTGTCCGTCACGCCGAACGGTTCCACCATGGACTTGCAGGTCGGATCGAATTCCCGGGCCGACGTCGAAAACACCTCGTCGATATCCTTGACCTTGCTGGCCTGGCCGTCGCCGCCGAAGAACGATTTGACCCGGCCGAACAGGCCGGGACTGTCGGCCGGCGGCGGCGCGTCGGGTACCGCCGGAGCGCTGGCTTCGGCGGCCGGCGCGACGGCCGGTGCGGCCTCGGCGCTGGCGCTGGCGACGCTGGCGGCGGGCGGCGGCGTTTTTTTGGGCGCGGCCGGCGCGCTGGTCGCGCCCAGCGCG
>NZ_JANXMI010000058.1 GCF_025354735.1 Rugamonas sp. | reverse complement strand
CCGATCTGCCACCGAGCGCTGCGGTGTCAGCGGCACGCCCAGCGCGCCCTTCGGGCCGACGCGCGGATCGGGCAGGCGCTCCTCCTTGAAGAACACATAACTCGGATTGGCGTTGAACAGCTCCTGCTCGCGCGACGGATGGCCGGCGATCCAGGCCTTGATGCCCTGCGCCGACGCCTGCTCGAACGTCAGCTCGCCCTTGTCGACCAGATAGCGGCCGATCGACTTGTACGGATGGCCATTCTGGTCCGCATAGGCGACGCGCACGGTTTCCTGCGTATCGCTCAGCTGCACACGGCCCGAACCCTGCACCTGCAGGAAGAAGGCCTCGACCGGATCGTCGACCCACAGCAGCTCCTTGCCCGGCGCGTCGGCGCCCTCGATTTCGGCGCGGGTCGAATACGGCACCACTTTTTTGCCGACCAGGCGGCCGCGCAGGCGCATGCCTTTCAACTCGGGATAGACGCTGGCCAGATCGACGGTAATCAAATCGTCCGGCACTTTATAGAGCGGCGTCTGATACGGGCCGCCCTTCTTGCGCGCGCCGCGCAGCAGCGGCTCGTAATAGCCGGTGATGAGGCCATCGCTGGCGCCGTCGGGCGCGATCACCTGGTTCGGCACCAGGAAGGCCTCGAAGAAGGTGCGGACCGCTTGTTCATCGCCGCCGCTGACGGAGCGCGCGATGGTGCAGGCCTCCTTCCAGTCGGCCTTCTTGACCAGCACCGCACACGAGGACATGAACGCCGGCCACGCGGCGCGCACATCGTCCTTGTCCCAGCCCGGCAGCGCCGAGTAAGTCGACGGCACCAGCTGCGGCGGCCCCGGTTTGGTGGGCGGCGTTGGCACGGGCGTGGGAGTTGGCGTGGGCGCGGCCACGGGAGGCTGCGGCTGAACAGGCGGCGGCACCGGCAGCGCGGGCGGCGCCGGCAATGGTGTGCTGGTGCAGGCGGCCAGCGAAAGTGCGATGACGGTGAGCGGAACGAGTAGACTACTGCGTGTGAATGACATGAGGGATCGTTATGTTGATAGTGATATTGGAAGCAGTGGCCGCGTTTTTCATCTTCGTCTTCATCGTCTGGTGGACCATGTTCTCGGGTCCCAAAACGGGCTACCACGAGCAGGCGCGGGAACGGCAAGCCAAGGACGACGCGGCCGATTAAGCGCGAGGGCGGCAAGGGCTGCGTCGGCAAGCGCCGCACCGGCAGCGCGCAGCATAGCGCGCATCACGCGCGCCGTGTCGCCACTTAGTGCAGGGTGCGCGGCAGCGACAGCACGAATTCCGGTATCTTCGCCTCGAACTGATGGCCATCCTCGGCCACGCAAAAGTATTCGCCGACCATGGAACCCTGCGGCGTGCCCAGCGCGGTGCCGCTGGTGTACTCGAACTGCTCGCCCGGCGCCAGCAGCGGCTGATGGCCGACCACGCCCAGGCCGCGCACTTCCTCGACATGGTTGTTGGCGTCGGTGATGACCCAATGGCGCGAAATCAGCTGCGCCGGCACCGTGCCCGTGTTCTTGATCGTGATCGAATAGGTGAACACGAAATTGGTGCGTTCCGGGTCGGATTTCTCGGGCAGATACTGGGTTCTGACCGACACGGTCAATTCGTAAGTGGCCATAGGTATTCCTTAACTCTCAAATGCAGCGCTGCGGCGGAAATCGCCAGCTTATCGACAGGCTTACATTGCACCGCAAATCGCCGCCGGGCGCAAGGTATAACCCTGAATTAGCGCGACAAATCGGCGCGCCCGCGGCGCTGCAAAACGCCGTCCCGGCGGCGCCCGGCGTAAAATGGCGCATCTTTTTAATCGCAGCCCCCACCATGCCTACTTATAAAATCGCCCCCAGCATCCTCTCCGCCGACTTCGCCCGCCTCGGCGAGGAAGTGCGCAACGTCGTCAGCGCCGGCGCCGACGTCATCCACTTCGACGTCATGGACAACCATTACGTCCCCAACCTGACCATCGGCCCGCTGGTGTGCCAGGCGATCCGCCCGCACGTGCAGGTGCCGATCGACGTCCACCTGATGGTGAAACCGGTCGACCGCATCATCCCCGACTTCGCCAAGGCCGGCGCCAACATCATCAGCTTCCACCCGGAGGCGTCCGAGCACCTCGACCGCACGCTGCAACTGATCCGCGACAACGGCTGCAAGGCCGGCCTGGTGTTCAATCCCGGCACGCCGCTGCACTTCCTCGACCACGTGATGGACAAGCTGGACCTGATCCTCATCATGTCGGTCAATCCCGGCTTCGGCGGCCAGTCCTTCATCCCGGAAGCGCTGCACAAGATCGCCCAGGTGCGCCGCAAGATCGACGAATCGGGCCGCGACATCCTGCTCGAAGTCGACGGCGGCATCAAGATCGACAACATCGCCGCCGCCGCCGCCGCCGGCGCCGACATGTTCGTGGCCGGCTCGGCGATCTTCGGCCAGCCCGATTACAAGGCCGTGATCGACGCCATGCGCGCGCAGCTGGCGAGCGTATAAATGACGACGACGGCGCGCCCAAGCAATTTTTCAGCATTGGCCGGCGTGCGCGCCGCCATCATCGATCTCGATGGCACCATGCTCGACACGGTGCCCGACTTCCACGTCGCCATCAACCGCATGCGCGCCGGATTCGACCTCGCGCCCATCACGCGGGAGCAGATCGCGCTGATGATAGGCAAGGGTTCGGAGAACCTGGTCCAGGCCGTGCTGGCACTGGACTACGACGGCGCCGGCGTGGCCGAACGCTACGACGCCGCGATGGCCGCCTACCAGCGCCACTATCTGGCCATCAACGGCCAAAACAGCACGCTGTATCCCGGCGTCGTGGCCGGCCTCGACGCGCTCAAGGCGCTGGGCCTGCGCCTGGCCTGCGTCACCAACAAGCCGATCGCCTTCGCCGAACCGTTATTAAAGCTAAACGATTTATACCGTTATTTCGAGGTCGTCTACGGCGGCGATTCGCTGCCCCGGAAAAAGCCGGACCCGCTGCCTCTGCACACCGTCTGCCGCGATTTCGGCCTGCCGGCCGCGCAGGTGGTGGCCATCGGCGACTCCTCGAACGACGCGCAGGCCGCGCGGGCGGCGGGCTGCCCGGTGCTGACTGTGCCTTATGGTTACAATCACGGCGAATCTATACACGCTATCGATTCCGATGGTATAGTTGACACGCTGCTCGATGCGGCGAACCAGATTCGCGCGCAAAACTGAACATCAAAAAAGACATCCCCAATAATGTTTCTCGACAAAAAACACACTGTCACACAACCAGCCTCGATTGAGGCCTGGCTTTGGCGACGCTGGCAATCCTGGCAAAACTGAGCCAAGCTGATTGCTGTCGCACGTGCCCGCGCACCCGACAGGTTTTTTGACACACCACCGCCCACTTCCAAAACCGGGCGGCATGGAGAGAAGACATGACCGAACTCGAATTCAAATCGCTGGCCACGCAAGGCTACAACCGCATCCCGCTGATCGCGGAAGCCTTCGCAGACCTCGAAACCCCGCTCACGCTCTACCTCAAACTGGCGCAGACCCAGAGCGGCGGCAAGAACACCTTCCTGCTCGAATCGGTGGTCGGCGGCGAGCGCTTCGGCCGCTACTCCTTCATCGGCCTGCCGGCGACGACGGTGCTGCGCAGCTTCGGCACGCGCACCGAGATCGTCAAGAACGGCGCCGTCATCGAAACGCACGAGGGCAATCCGCTCGACTTCATCGAAAGCTACCAGTCGCGCTTCAAGGTCGCCCTGCGTCCCGGCATGCCGCGCTTCTGCGGCGGCCTGGCCGGCTACTTCGGCTACGACACGGTGCGCCACATCGAAACCAAGCTGGCCGCCGGCGCCCAGAAGGACGACCTGGGCCTGCCCGACATCCAGCTGATGGTGACCGAGGAGCTGGCCGTCATCGACAACATCTCCGGCAAGCTCTATCTGATCGTCTACGCCGACACCACCCAGCCCGAGTCCTTCTCCAAGGCGCGCCAGCGCCTGAAGGACCTGCGCATGATGCTGCGCCGCGGCGTCGACGCGCCGGTGACATCGAGCTCGGTGCGCACCGAAACCATCCGCGACTTCAGCAAGGAAGAGTATCTGAAGGCCGTCGCCAAGGCCCACGAATACGTGATGGCCGGCGACTTGATGCAGGTGCAGATCGGCCAGCGCCTGCGCAAGCCCTACGTCGATTCGCCGCTGACGCTGTATCGCGCCCTGCGCTCGCTGAACCCGTCGCCGTATATGTACTTCTACAATTTCGGCGACATGCAGATCGTCGGCGCCTCGCCCGAGATTTTGGTGCGCAACGAGACCGCGCCGGACGGCGAGAAAAAAGTCACGCTGCGCCCCATCGCCGGCACCCGGCCGCGCGGCGCCACGCCGGCCCGCGACGCCGAGCTGGCGAAAGAGCTGCTGGCCGACCCCAAGGAAATCGCCGAACACGTGATGCTGATCGACCTGGCGCGCAATGACCTGGGCCGCATCGCCGAAATCGGCAGCGTCACCGTCACCGACCGCCTCGTGATCGAAAAATATTCGCACGTCCAGCACATCGTCTCGAATGTCGAAGGCAAGCTGAAAGACGGCCTGTCCAACCTCGACGTGCTGCGCGCCACCTTCCCGGCCGGCACGCTGACCGGCGCGCCGAAAGTGCGGGCGATGGAAGTGATCGACGAACTGGAAATCAGCAAGCGCGGCATCTACGGCGGCGCCTGCGGCTACCTGTCCTTCGGCGGCGAAATGGATGTGGCGATCGCGATCCGCACCGGCGTCATCAAGGACGGCATGCTGTACGTGCAGGCCGCCGCCGGCATCGTCGCCGATTCCATCCCCGAGATGGAATGGCAGGAAACCGAAAACAAGGCGCGCGCCGTGCTGCGCGCCGCCGAACAGGTGCAAGACGGCCTCGATGGGGAGCTCTGACATGCTGCTGATGATAGATAACTACGACTCCTTCACCTACAACATCGTGCAGTATTTCGGCGAGCTCGGTGAAGACGTGCGCGTGTACCGCAACGACGCCATCACGATCGCGGAAATCGAGGCGCTCAATCCGGACCGCATCTGCATTTCGCCGGGACCGAAAGATCCGTCCCAGGCCGGCATTTCCATCGAGGTGCTGCGTCACTTCGCCGGCAAGAAGCCGATACTCGGCGTCTGCCTCGGCCACCAGGCCATCGGCCAGGCCTTCGGCGGAAAAGTCATCCGCGCCAAGCAGGTCATGCACGGCAAGACGTCCGCCATCGCGCACACCGGCGTCGGCGTCTTCAAGGACTTGCCGTCGCCGTTCACCGTGATCCGCTACCACTCGCTGGCCATCGAACGCAGCTCGCTGCCGGCCTGCCTGGAAGTGACGGCATGGACCGACGACGGCGAAATCATGGGCGTGCGCCACAAGGACTACGACATCGAGGGCGTGCAGTTCCACCCCGAGTCCATCCTGTCCGAGCACGGCCACGCGCTGCTGAAGAACTTCCTGGTTCGCTGATTGGGGGCGCCGCGCCCGCGCGCACGCCACCAGTCCGTCCCGCGTCCCCATACAAGAAGGAACCGCCATGCCGATCACCCATCAAGAAGCGCTGCTGCGCTGTATCGAACACCGCGAAATTTTCCATGACGAGATGCTGCACCTGTTCCGCCAGATCATGTCCCGCGAGATGTCGCCGGTGATGGTCGCGGCCCTCACCATGGGCCTGCGCGTGAAAAAGGAAACCATCGGCGAGATCGCCGCCGCCGCGCAGGTGATGCGCGAATTCTCGACCAAGGTGCCGATGGCCGACACCCGCAATCTGCTCGACATCGTCGGCACCGGCGGCGACGGCGCGCACACCTTCAACATTTCGACGGCGGCGATGTTCGTGGCCGCCGCCGCTGGCGCGCGCGTGGCCAAGCACGGCGGGCGCAGCGTGTCCTCCTCGTCCGGCAGCGCCGACGTGATCGAATCGCTGGGCGCCAACATCAACCTGAAGCCGGAGCAGATCGCGCAGTCGATCGCGCAGACAGGCATCGGCTTCATGTTCGCGCCCAACCACCACGCGGCGATGAAGCACGTGGCGCCGGTGCGCCGCGAACTGGGCGTGCGCTCCATCTTCAATATTCTCGGACCGCTGACCAATCCGGCCGGCGCGCCGAATATCTTGATGGGCGTGTTCCACGCCGACCTGGTGGGCATCCAGGTGCGCGTGTTGCAGCGCCTGGGCGCCCAGCATGCCATCGTCGTTTATGGCCGCGACAATATGGATGAAGTCTCCCTGGGCGCCGCCACCCTGGTCGGCGAATTGGTCGACGGCGAAATCCGCGAATACGAAATCCATCCGGAAGACTTCGGCCTGCAAATGACGGCCAGCCGCAACCTGAAGGTGGCCGACGCCGCCGAGTCGAAAGCGAAGATCATGGAAGCGCTGAGCGGCCAGCCCGGCGCGGCCCGCGATATCGTCGCGCTCAATGCCGGCACGGCGCTGTACGCGGCCGGCGTGGCGACGTCGATCGCCGATGGCCTGGAACGCGCGCGCGCCGCCATCCTGTCCGGCGCGGCGCTGAAAAAAGTCGAGCAGTTCGTGCAGGTCACGCAAAGCCTCGGCAGCGCGAACTGACGCCGCGCCCGCACTGCGATCGCGCCCGCCCCCCTTACTTTTTACCGGTTCCCATCATGTCCGACATCCTCAATAAAATCCTCGCCGTCAAGGCCGACGAAGTGGCCGCCGCCAAAAAATACCGCAGCTACGCCAGCCTGCGCGGCGACGTCGAAGGCAACGCCGAACTGCGCGCCGAACTGCGCGGCTTCGAAGCGGCGATCCGGCACAAGGTCGCCGCCGGCGACGCGGGCGTCATCGCCGAAGTGAAAAAAGCGTCGCCGTCGAAAGGCGTGCTGCGCGCCGACTTCCGCCCGGCGGACATCGCGGCCAGCTACGCGGCCAATGGCGCGGCCTGCCTGTCGGTGCTGACCGACCGCCAGTTCTTCCAGGGCGCGGCCGACTATCTGCGGCAGGCGCGCGCCGCCTGCGCGATCCCGGTGCTGCGCAAGGACTTCATGATCGATATGTATCAGGTCTATGAAGCGCGCGCGATGGGCGCCGACTGTATTTTGCTGATCGTCGCCGCGCTCGATCACGGCCTGATGGCGGAGCTGGAAGCGTGCGCCCATGAACTGGGCATGGGCGTGCTGGTGGAAGTGCACGACGGCGAGGAACTGACGGCCGCGCTACGGCTCAACACCGGCATGGTCGGCATCAACAACCGCAACCTGCGCACCTTCGACACCTCGCTCGATACCACGCTGGGACTGCTGGACCGCATCGCGCCGGAAAAAATAGTGGTGACCGAGTCGGGCATCATGGTGCCGGCCGATGTGCGGCGCATGCGCGACGCCAACGTCCATGCCTTCCTGGTCGGCGAAGCATTCATGCGCGCGCCCGATCCGGGCGCGGAACTGCGCCGTTTGTTCGGCTGACGGTTTGTTCGGCTGAAGGTCAGGCGGCGGCGGAGCGGCTCGGCTGCGCCGCATCGGCCGGCGCGAACTCGATGCGATTGCGGCCGTTTTCCTTGGCGCGATAGAGCGCCGCGTCGGCGCGCATCAACAAGCCGTCCAGTTCCTCGTCGCAGTCCAGCTGGGAGGCCAGGCCGATGCTGACGGTGCACGGCGTGAGCCCGTCGGCGCAGGGCGCGCGCAGCGAGAACTGAATACGCTCGGCGACCGCGTGGGCGATGTCGGAGCCCGACTGCGGCAGCAATACGATGAATTCCTCGCCGCCGAAGCGGGCCACGTGGTCCGATTCGCGCAGCGCCTTGCCGATGATGTCGGCGACGTGCATCAGCATGCGGTCGCCGCTGGCGTGGCCGTGGACGTCGTTGATCTTCTTGAAAAAATCGAGGTCGATGCTGAGCAGCGTCATGACGCGGCCGGCACGCCGCATCTGCGCCCTCTCCTTGACGTAGATGTCGGCGAAACCGCGCCGGTTCAACACGCTGGTCAGCGGGTCCAGCGTCGAACGCTGTTCCAGTATGGTTTGCAGGCGGCGCGTGGCGACGGCCATGAAGCCGACCGTCAGCAGCAGCGACATGAAATTGCCGGCGGCCAGAAACAGGCTTTGGTAGCCGCTGTGCTTGAGCAGGTTGACGCCGTCGAGCGCACCGGATGTCGCCATCGCGCCGCGCGTGAGCACGACGACCGACTGCGTCAGCATCAGGGCGCCGAAAAAATAGGAGGACAGATGGCGCTCGCCGTGGCGCGCGATCAGCATCGTCTGGCGCACGTAGAACACCAGCACCAGCAGGGAGAACACGGCGATGAGGGCGCCGAAGGAAGCCCGCGCCAGCAGCAGCCATCCCATGCCGGCCATGCCGACGCACCACAGCGCGTGGAACAAGCGCCAGCTGGGCGCGAGGCCGTAGAATTTTTCGGTCCCTATCATCGACATGCCGATGCCCCACAACAGCAGCGCGCTGGCCGCCAGCGGCGCCAGCGGGTCCGGCAGCGCGTCGCGCACTCCGTAGCAGCAGGCCGCGCACACCAGGCAAAACAAACCCAGCGCCCATTGCTTCACGCCGCCGATCTCGGACGGAAAACTGCGCCACACCGAGAACAGCACCACGCACATGGCCCCGCCCATCAGGGTCGACATCAGGATAACGGTGCGGGCGTCGAGCAAATTCAAGGGCGGTCCAGATCCGAAAAGTACAACTGCTGGGTGTCAAAGACTTTCTTGTTGGTCGAGCATTTTAGATTAAAAATTAACAATTGAATATGCTTCTTTTTCAAGAGGCTGACGGCGGCTTTAACGCACGGCGCTGGGGCGCTTGAACGCGGCCGCTTTCTTTCCCGGCGCGGCCACCGTCAAGGTCACGGCGGGCACGCGGTCGCCTTGCAGCGCGACGTCGAAGCGCAGCAATTCGTCGCGGCGGAAGGCGTGCACCTCCACGCCGGCGCCGACCTGGTAGCGCGCCAGCAGCGGCTCCAGGTTGGCCGGCGTGACGCGCAAGCCGTCCAGCGCCACCAGCACGTCGCCGGCCGACATGCCGGCGACGTGCGCGGCGCCGCCTTCGTGGACGGCCGACAGCTTGGCGTCGTTGCCGTCGCGGCCCAGGTTCACGTCGAGACTCGGCTTGGCCGATTTGCGCTCGTCGGCGTAGGCCACGCCGAAGGGCGCCAGCAGTTTGGCCAGCGGCACGTCGTCGGTGCCGCGGACGTATTTGTCGAAGAAGGGCTTGAATTTGCTGCCGCCGATTTCATCGAACAGCGCCTCGGCTTCGGCCGGCGTCACGCCGCGTCCACCGCCTTCGTAAAAGTCGCGGCCATAGCGCTGCCACAGCGCCTGCATCACATCGTCCAGCGTTTTGGCGCCGCCGGTGCGGGTGCGCAGCGTCAGGTCGAAGGCCAGCGCGATCAGCGATCCCTTGGTGTAGTAGCTGATGATGGCGTTCGCCGCGTTCTCGTCCTGGCGGTAGTATTTGTGCCAGGCGTCGAAGCTCGATTCGGCCACGCTTTGCTTGCTGCGGCCGCTGCCGCGCAGGACGCTGTTGACGGTCTTGGCCAGCAGCTTGTAGTAGCGCGCCTCGTCGATAATGCCGGCGCGGACCAGCATCAAATCGTCGTAGTAGCTGGTGAAGCCCTCGAATAGCCACAACAAAGGCGAGTAGTTTTCCACTTGCAGGTCGTAGGGCGCGAAGGCGGCCGGCTTGATGCGCTTGACGTTCCAGGTGTGGAAATACTCGTGGCTGCACAGGCCGAGAAATTGCAGGTAGCCGTCGCCTATCTCTTTGCCCTGCGGCGTGGCGGTGGTCGGCAAATCGGCGCGGTTGCAGATCAGCGCCGTCGACGCGCGGTGTTCGAGGCCGCCGTAGCCGTCGCCGACGGCCATGGTCAGGAACAGGTAGCGCTCCATCGGCGCGCGCCTGGTCTTGGGCTCGAAGAAGGCGATCTGGGTTTCGCAGATGGTTTTCAGGTCGGCGCACAGGCGCGCCATGTCCAGGTTGGGCACGCGGCCGGTGATGACGATGTCGTGCGCCACGCCGTGCGCCTTGAAGGTGCCAAGCGCGAACTCGCCCTGCTCCACCGGATGGTCGATCAGCTCATCGTAGTTGGCGGCGATGTAGCTGCCGTAGCCGTAGCGCTTGGCCTTCAGTTCCGGCAGCGTGGTGGCGACGCGCCAGTTGCGCGCGGCCGGATCGGCGGCGCGCTGGATGTCGACCACGTGCGGCGCCTGCTCCTGCCCGCGCACGCGCAGGAACACGCTGGTGCCGTTGAAGAAGGCGTGGCTCTGGTCCAGGTGCGCGGCGCGCACCGACAAGTCCCAGGCGTAGACGTCGTACCGCACCACCAGCGCGCCCGCGTTGTTGCCGAGCGGCGCCGCCTGCCACGAGTGCTTATCGAGCTTGGTCAGCGCCACCGGTTTGCCGTTCGCCTCGGCGCTGATCTGCACGATGTTGCGCGCGAATTCGCGGATCATGTAACTGCCCGGGATCCAGGCCGGCAGCACTAGCCCCTGGCCGTCGGCGGCCGGCGCGGCCACCGTCAGCGTGACCTGGAACAGGTGGCCGCCCAAATCCTTCGGGACGATGGCGTAGGCCACGGCGGGCGATTTATTATTCGTTTTCTTCATTGTTGTTCTCGTGGTGTCCACTGTTGTTATCGATTATAGGTCGGCCGGTGTATCAATATCGCGCAGCACGCCGGGATCGTCAACGACCACGTCCTGCACGGCGTGGCTTTTCAGGATGGCGCGCGCGCCCTGGTCGCCGTCCAGCGCCAGCAGCAGCGGCAAATGAAAGTGGCTGAAGGCGACCGGATTGCCGCGCCGGCCCTGGTGCAGCGGCGCGGCGATGCGCGCGCCGTCGTCGATGGCGCGCGCTAACAGTCGTATCGTATTGGTTTGAATAAAAGGCATGTCGCCCAGCGCCACCAGCCAGCCCTCGGCGCCCTTGGCGTGCTCGATGGCGTGGGTCAGCGAAGCGGCCATGCCGGTGTCGGCGTCGACGCAGACGCGTACTTCGCACCCGAGCGCGCCGAGTTTGGCGGCGACCTGGCCGTCGTCGGGCCGCACCACCGCGATCACGCGCGGCAGCACGGCCAGCAGCTTGCGGGCGCTGGCGACGACGACGGCGTCGCCAGCATGTTCACCGGCCGCGCCGCCGTCCAGCGTTTGCAGCAGTTTGTTGCGCACGCCGGACGGGTCGAATCGTTTGCCCCGTCCGGCGGCCAGCAGGATGCCGACGATGGTCATCGGCGCCCGCTCACGCCAGGTCGAACGGCAGCTTGCGCATGCGTTTTCCCGTCAGCGTGAACACCGCGTTGGCCAGCGCCGGCGCCAGCGGCGGCAGGCCAGGTTCGCCCATGCCGGTCGGCGCGTCGGCCGACTGCACGATGTGGACCTCGACCACCGGCATGTCCGGCATGCGCGCGACCGGATAGTCGCTGAAGTTCTGCTGCTCGACCACGCCGTCCTTGAGCGTGATGGCCGCACCCGGCATCGTCGTCGTCAATCCCATCAGGGCCGCGCCCTGGATCTGCGCTTCGATCGTCAGCGGATTGACGGCCAGGTTGCAGTGCACACCGGCGGTGACGTGGTGCAGCTTGGGCGCGCCGTCCTTGATCGAGGCCACCACCACGTAGGCGATCACGGTGTTGAACGATTCGTGCATCGCCACGCCCCAGGCCTGGCCTTTAGGTAAAGCCTTCTTGCCATAGCCGGACTTGGCGACGGCCAGGTCCAGCGCGGCCACGTGGCGCGGATGGTCGGCGCCCAGCAGCTTTTTGCGATAGACCACGGGATCGGTCTTGGCCACGTGCGCGGCTTCGTCGATCAGCGTTTCCATCACATAGCCGGTGTGGGTGGAACCGACGGAGCGCCACCACAGCACCGGCACGTTGGCCTTGGCGATGTGGGCGGTCAGATTCATGGGCACGGCGTAGGTGCCGGTCATGCCTTCGACCATGGTGGCGTCGACGCCGTTCTTGACCATCACCGGCTCGAACGGCGTGCCGCTGATGATGGACTGGCCGACGATGCTGTGGTTCCAGGCCACGATGTTGCCCTGCTCATCGAGGCCGATCTCCGCGTTGTGCACGTGCGACGGGCGATAGTAGCCGCCCTTGATGTCGTCCTCGCGGCTCCAGATGATTTTCACCGGACCGGCGTGGCCGGCGGCCTTGTAGACCTTGGCGACGTTGACCGCTTCGACGATGTAGTCGGAGGTCGGCACGGCGCGGCGGCCGAAACCGCCGCCGGCCATCATCGTGTGCAGCACCACCTGTTCCGGCTTGAAGCCGGAGGTGGCGGCGATGGCGCCGTGGTCGAAGGTCTGGAACTGCGAGCCGGCCCACACGGTGCAGCCGTCGTCGCGCAGGTCGACCACGCAGTTGAGCGGCTCCATCGGCGCGTGCGCCAGATACGGAAATTCATAGACCGCTTCGATCTTGTGCGCGGCGCCGGCCAGCCTGGAGGTGTCGGCCCGGGCGACGACGGCGCCCGGCGTTTTCGCCAGCGCCTTGTAGTCGGCCAGCTGCTTGTCGCTGCTGACTTTTTCGACGGCGCTGCTGTCCCAGTCGATGACGAGGGCGTCGCGGCCCTGCTTGGCCGGCCAGTAACCGTCGGCGATGACGACCACGCCGCTGCCGCCACGGTCGGTCGCCACTTGCAGCACGTCGATCACGCCCTTGATGGCCTTGGCTTTGCTGGCGTCGAACTTGGCGACCTTGGCGCCGAACACCGGCGGCCGCGCCACCACGGCGACCTTGCTGCCGGGCGCCTTGAAGTCCATGCCGAAGACCTGCTTGCCGGTCGATTTCAGGCGCGCGTCGAGGCGCTTGACCGGCTTGCCGACGATGTGGAAATCCTTCACATCTTTCAGCACGACTTTTTCGGGCACCGGCTGCTTCATGGCCGCATCGGCCATGGCGCCGAAGGTGGCCTTCTGGCCGGCCGGGCCGGTCAACACGCCCTTCGCGGCCTTGACCTGTTCCGGCTTGACCTTCCACTGCTCGGCCGCGGCGGCGACCAGCATGGCGCGCGCGCGCGCCGATTTCGCGGTACTGCGAAAACGAGTGGTTGATGGTGCCGGAGCCGCCCGTCATCTGGATGCCGAAGGCCGGATCGCGGTAGGCGTCGCCGGCCGGGGCCAGCTCGCCGCGCATCTGCGACCAGTCGGCGTCGAGTTCTTCGGCGATAATCATCGGCAGCGCGGTCTGCACGCCCTGGCCGAATTCGAGCCGGTTGACCTGCACGGTGACGGTGTTGTCCGGCGCGATGTGCAAGAAGGCGTTGGGCTGATAAATCGGCTTGGCGGCGTCCTGCGCCTTGGCGAAGCGGTTCGCGCCGGGCACGAAGAAGCCCAGCACCAGGCCGCCGCCGACGACGGCGCCGGCCTTCATGAAGCCGCGGCGCGACAGGCCGGCGGCGGGGGTGAGGAGGGACGCTGCCCGCAACGGTTCCTGATTGAGCCATTCGATACGCATACTGTTCTCCTTAGGCGATGGCTTTGGCGGCGTCGTGGATGGCGGCGCGGATCCGTTGATAGGTGCCGCAGCGGCAGATGTTGCCGCTCATGGCGTTGTCGATGTCGGCGTCGGTCGGCGCCTTGTTCGTCTTGAGCAGCGCGGTGGCGCTCATGATCTGGCCGCTCTGGCAGTAGCCGCACTGCGGCACGTCGATCTTGACCCACGCGTCCTGCACGGCCTTGCCGACCTTGTCCGACTCCATCGCCTCGATGGTGCTGATCTTCTGGCCGACGGCGGCCGAAATCGGCGTCACGCACGAGCGGATGGGCTGGCCGCCCAGGTGCACGGTGCAGGCGCCGCACAGCGCCGCGCCGCAACCGAATTTGGTGCCGGTCATGTTCAGGTTGTCGCGCAAGGCCCACAGGATGGGCGTGGAGGGATCGGCGTCGACCTGCGTGTCTTTACCGTTGATATTGAGTGTAATCATTTAGAACTCCTTGGACACCGCGTTTGCATCGTAAAAATCGGGACCTGCTGCGGGCCGGCCAGGCCATGGCGGCCAGGCCCGCCGTCGTACAGCGAACAAGGGCCGACTCCTTGCGAAATCGGCCCGGGGCTTGCGGGGTGGGGCGCGGCGGGGCGCCGCGCGACGTCATTACTGTTGGATCGAAGCCAGCTTCGCTTCCAGCGCCTTGGCGTCGAGCGCGCCGGGGATGCGGCTGCCGTCGGCGAAGAAGATCGACGGCGTGCCCGTGATGCGCAGCTTCTGGCCCAGCGCCAGCACCTGGTCGTTCGGCGTGGTGCAGTTGGCCGGCGCGTTCGGCGCCATTTTGCCGCTGACCATCCAGTCGTCCCAGGCCTTGTTGCGGTCGGCCGCGCACCAGATGTTCTTCGATTTGTCGAACGAGTCTTCGGCCAGGATGTTGTACATGAAGGTGTAGACGGTGACGTTGTCCATCTCCTTGAGCGTCTGCTGGCGGAAGCGCTTGCAGTAGCCGCAGTTTGGATCTTCGAACACGGCGATCACGCGCTTGCCGTTGCCCTTGACCAGCTTGACCGCGCTCTCGAGCGGCAGGTCGGAGAATTTGATTTTGTTGATGTCGTCGAGGCGGGCCTTGGTCAGGTCGGTCATCGACTTGGCGTCGAAGACGTGGCCGGAGAACAGATAGCTGCCGCTGCGGTCCGCGTAGAGGATTTCGCCGCCGGTGCGGATTTCATACAGGCCGCCGTAGGGCGTGGCCTTGACGGAATCGATCTTGACGCCGGCGCCCAGGCGCGGCTCGACCAGCTTCTTGATGTTGTCCTTGATGGTTTCCTCGTTCGGCGTTTCGGCGCCGACGCAGGACGCGATCAGCGTCGATAACAACAGCAGTACGATCTTACTCTTCTTCATGACATCTCCGATAACACCAAAAACAAAACGACACTAGCCCCGGCTGCCGAGGGCGTGGGAAATCAAACGGCGCTTCAGCATGGGCAATTTATCGAGCAAGTTTAATCCCAAATTGCGCACCACGCGCAGCGGCTCCAGGTCGGCGCCGAACAGGCGCGCCAGGCCGTCGGTGGTCAGCTGCATCAGCAGCACGTCCTCCTTGCGCGCGCGGGCGTAGCGCGCCAGCACGCGCTCGTCGCCGGCGCCGCGCTGCGGCTCGCGCGCGCTGACGGTCTTGACCAGCTGCGCGACGTCGGCGAAACCGAGGTTCATGCCGTGGCCGGCCAGCGGGTGGACCACGTGGGCGGCGTCGCCGACGAGGGCCACGCGCGGCGCGGTCATGGCGTGGGGACGCATCAGCACCAGCGGGATGTCGCGCACCAGTTCCGGCTTCAGCGGCGTCAGGGCGCCGAGCTTGGGACCGGCGTAGGCGTCGAGCCGCGCGGCCAGCTGCGCGGCCGATGCGCGCCGCAGCGTGGCGGCCAGCGCGTCCGGCGCCGACCACACCAGCGACACTTGATTACCCGGCAGCGGCAGCAAGGCGATGATGCCCTCGGCGCCGGTGAACCACTGGTGCGCGGCGCCGTGGTGCGGCAGCTCGCAGGCGAAGTTGCTGACCACGGCGCACTGGCCGTAGGCGCGGTAATCGAGGCCGATGTCGCACTGCCCGCGCACCCAGGACTGGGCGCCGTCGGCGCCGACCACCAGCGCGGCGCGGATGACGGTGCCGTCGTCGAGGTGGACGGCGGCGCCGTCGGCGGCGCGCACCAGGCCGGAGGCGCGGCCGCTGACCAGCTCCACGTTCGGCGCGAATTGGAGGGCGGCGTCGAGCGCCTGGTTCAGGTTGCGGTCTTCGACGATCCAGGCCAGCGTGCCGGTGCGGGCGCCGTAAGCGTCGAAGGCCAGGCCGCCGGCGTGGGCGCCGTCGCCGTTGACGAGCATGGCGTCGACCGGCGCGACGCGGGCCGCGTCGAGCGCGCCCCAGACTTTGAGCGCCGCCAGCAGGTCGCGGGCGGTGTGGTTGAGCGCGTAGACCCGCACATCCCAGCCCGGATCGCCCGCCGCCGCCGCTGGTGCCGATGTCGGCGGCGACAGCATCGTCACGCTCTGCCCGGCCTGCGTGAAGGCCAATGCCGCCGTCTTGGCGATGGCGCCATTGCCGACGATACAAATATCACTTTGAATCAAGCGCCGCACGGGGGGAGATGATGGACTGGTCATCCGGACATTATAGCGGTTGTCGCGCCAACGCTACGGCTGGGCCCTCTTCTGGCGGTGGGGCCGGGCGGCCGGCGGGCATTAGCGATGCCGGTGGCGGCAACGGCGATCAATTCGCGCTCACGGAGCACCAGCGCGACCCGCCAATCGCAGGGGAAACGCGCCGTCCGGCCTATCGTCGCGGGGAAATTTTCGGTGCGGCCTTGCAATTTCATTTGGGCCTGCTATAATTCTGCTCCTTGGCCTGGTAGCTCAGTTGGTAGAGCAGAGGATTGAAAATCCTTGTGTCGGTGGTTCGATTCCGCCCCGGGCCACCAAGAACA
>NZ_JANXMI010000057.1 GCF_025354735.1 Rugamonas sp. | reverse complement strand
GCCGGCGCCTGATCGCGCTGCGGCCGGCGATCCGCATCTGCATCGTCGGCTACGGCGAGGACGACGCCCACGTGCAGGCCGAGCTGGGCCCGCTGGCGGCCAACGTCACGCTGGCCGGCAAGGTGGCCTTCGCCGACATGGCGCGTTATTACCAGCGCAGCAAGGTCTACGCGTCGACCTCCTACTACGAAGGCTTGCCCGGCACCTGCCTGGAAGCGATGGCCATGGAGTTGCCGGTGGTGGTGTTCGATTTCCTGTTTTACCGCGACCTGGTCATTCCCGGCGCGACCGGCTGGGTCGCCGCGCCCAACGACATCGACGGCATGGCGGCTCAGGTGCTGGCGGCGCTGGCCGACGACGCCGGCTCGCGCCGCATCGGCCGCGCGGCGCGGGCGCGGCTGGGCAGCGACTTCAGCTGGTCCAAGCTGGCGCGGCGCGTGGTCGACCGCTTCGACCTGGGGCCGTCCGCATGAGCGCGGCGCCGGCGCGGCCGCTCAAGGTGATGGTGATCGGCATACGCGGCTTTCCGGACGTGCAGGGCGGCGTCGAAACCCATGCCGAACAACTGTGCACGGCGCTGGTGGCGCTCGGTTGCGAGGTCGAGGCGGTGGTGCGCGCGCCCTACCAGCCGGCCCACGTCGGCCCGCGCTGGCGCGGCATACGCTTCAAGACGCTGTGGAGTCCGCGCTCGAAAGGGTTGGAAGCCATCGTCCACACGCTGCTGGCCGTGCTCTACGCCGGCTATGCGCGGCCCGACATCCTGCACATCCAGGCCATCGGCCCCGGCATCATGACGCCGCTGGCGCGCCTGCTCGGCCTGCGCGTGGTGGCCACCCATCACGGTCCCGACTACGACCGCCAGAAATGGGGCCGCTACGCGCGCGCCGTGCTGCAACTGGGCGAGCGCTGGTCCATGCGCCATGCGCAGGGCCGCATCGTGATCTCCAGCGTGATCCGGGCGCTGGTGCGGGACAAGCACGGCGTGACGGCCGAGCTGATACCGAACGGCGTCAGCCTGCCGGCGCTGCTGCCGGAGGGCGGGCAGCTGCGCCAATTCGGCTTGACGGCGGGGCGCTACGTGCTGCTGGTCAGCCGCATCGTGCCCGAGAAGCGCCACCTGGACTTGATCGAGGCCTTCGCCCAAGCCGCGCTGCCGGGCTGGAAACTGGCCATCGTCGGCGCGGCCGACCATCCGGACGACTACACCCGCGCCGTGCTGGTGCGCGCGCAAGCCGTGCCGGACGTGGTGTGCACGGGCTTTCAGAAAGGCGCGGCGCTGGCCGAGCTGTACACGCACGCCGGCCTGTTCGTGTTGCCGTCGTCGCACGAAGGCTTGCCGATCGCCTTGCTCGAAGCGCTCAGCTACGGCTTGCCGGTGATCGCCAGCGACATCCCCGCCAATCTCGACGTGCCCTGCGCCGACATCCGCCACTATCGGCTCGGCGACATCGCCGCGCTCAGCACCGCGCTGCGCGAAGTGGCGCAGCGCGAGATGGAAGCGGGCTATCGCGAACGGCTGCGGGCCTTCGTCGCCGAGCGCTACAGCTGGCCGGAAATCGCGCGCCGCACGCTGGTGCTGTACCGGCGGGTCGCGCCCGATTAAAAAAAAGCCGGGATGACGATAAGGTCATCCCGGCTTTTTGTTGCGGCGGCGTACAGGTTTATGGCGTCCAGGTCTTCATGGTGGCGTTCATCGCCTTGATCTTGTCGAGCTGGTAAGAGCGGCTGTTGGTGGCGGTGACGTTGAAGGTGCCGTTTTGCGACGTCAAATCAAACACCCACAGCGCGGACATCGGCACTTTGTTGGCCAGGATGGCGTCGGTGATTTGATTGAACTTGGTTTTCGCTCCCGCCGCGCCGTAGTCGGCATCGCTGACGCCGAATTCACCGAGGAAGAAGGGGCGTGGATCGACCAGCTTGCCTTTCGCATCGACTTCCTTGGAGCGGGCCATGATGGCCGCCAGCGTATTGCTGTAATTTCCCGCCACCACGGTCTTGGTGACGGTATCGGTGCCGAAGGCCGCCGTCTCGTCCGTCAGGTACAGGTGCATCGACGTGGTGTCGGTGCCGACGTTGTCGCGCGTCAGGATCTGGCCGACTTGCTGCGGCGAATCAGGATCCCAGCTCTTCGGCAGGTGGTAGGCGTCGTAGCGCGGACGGGCGTTGCCGCTGAAGATAGGCGTTACCGTATCGTTGATGCGCACCGTGCGGGAAAAATCGGCGATGGCGCTCAGCATTTGCGGCGCCGTGTAATTGTCGGCCGGGCCGCGCTTGGCATCGGTGCTGTAGTGCGGCAGCCACTGGTAGTTATTGATGGCGTCGGGCAAATCCATCAAGGACGTCGATTCGTTGGCATATTCCCAGCCCCACAGCGCCGGATGGTTTTTATAGCGCAGCACCATTTCGGCGGCGACCGTGCGCATCATCTTGCGGGTGGCGCTGTTCGGATCGCCGATGGCGGCCGCGTGCTCGCCGTTCATGTCGGTCCAGCCGGTCCAGTTCCAGAACACGTCGAGTATGACCCCGATGTGGCGCTTGGAGGCTTCGTTCATGAAGGTGTCGAGGCGGGCGTAAAACGTCGCCTTGTTGTTGATGTAGTTGGCCTTGATGTCCGGCGCCCAGAAGCCGATCGCATTGACGCGGATGAAGGGCACGTTGTAGGACTGCAGTGTCGTCAGTCCGGCCATCCAGGTGGTATCTTTGCCGGTGCCGACATAGCGGGTGAAGGCGTCGTAATAGTTGACGCCGACGCCGTAAAACGGCGTGCCATTCAAAAGGAATCCGTAAAACGGCTTTTTATTGACGAGGGTGCCGTTCGATGTGACTAGCGGTGACGCCGAGGTGAACGCGCTGCTGGCTATCAGCGCGATTCCCAGCAGAGACTTAAGTAGTTTCATAGCGGATCCGTATGGTTGGGTAGTGAGTAGTGCCGCAGAGTCGGGCGGGGCGCGGTGCGATTGTGTTCCGTTAATGCTACGAATTTTACTCCCAAAAAAATGGTTTGTTACCCTCAAGTCCTTGTTTGATCGAAATATTTTTGCCGTACGGATACAAAAGTTGCCCAATATTATGCATGCGCAAATATTCTGTGGCGCCGCCACGACGCCGGCGCGCGCCGATGCCGGTGCGGGCGCCGGTTTTGGCCCGCGCGCTTGCGTGCGCCGATGTTTTTCAAATATGGAATGTTGTAAAATAGATAGTTGGTGCCGTGAGCGGCGTCCAGCTTGATGCCGCGTCCTGCTGCGGCAAAATTAACGGGGAAGGTGGCGCGATGAAGATTTTGGTGACGGGAGGGCTGGGCTACATCGGTTCCCACACGTGCGTGGAAATGATCGCGGCGGGCCACCAGGTGGTGGTGGTCGATAATTTATCGAACAGCAAGCAGGACGTGGCCGGGCGCGTCGGCCGCATCACCGGCCAGCCTTTGCTCGCCATCGTGGCCGACGTGCGCGACCAGGGCGCCATGGATGCGATCTTCGCCGAGCACGGCATCGACGCCGTGATCCACTTCGCCGGCCTGAAGGCGGTCGGCGAATCGGTCGAGCAGCCGCTGCGCTATTACGACAACAACGTCCATGGCACCCAGGTGCTGTTGCAGGCGATGGCCACGGCCGGCGTCAAGACGCTGGTGTTCAGCTCCTCGGCCACGATCTACGGCGACCCGCACGCCGTGCCCATCTTCGAGCATTTCCCGCTGTCGGCGACCAATCCCTACGGCCGCAGCAAGCTGATGGTGGAAGACATCTTGCGCGACGTCGCCCGCGCCGACCCGTCGTGGCGCATCGCCCTGCTGCGCTATTTCAATCCGGTCGGCGCCCATGAAAGCGGGCTCATCGGCGAAGACCCGAACGGCATCCCCAACAATCTGTTGCCGTACATCGCCCAAGTGGCGCAAGGCAGCCGCGCCCGCCTGTCCGTGTTCGGCAACGACTATGCGACGCCGGACGGCACCGGCGTGCGCGACTACATCCACGTCGTCGACCTGGCGCTGGGCCACGTGAAGACGCTGGAAAAACTGCGGCGCGACGGCGGCGTGCTGACCTATAACCTGGGCACCGGGCGCGGCAACAGCGTGCTGGAAATGGTGCAAGCCTTCGAGCGCGCCAGCGGCCGCCCCATCGCCTATCAGTTCGCGCCGCGGCGCGCCGGCGACATCGCCCAGTGCTACGCCGATTGCGCCCTGGCGCAGCGCGAACTGGGCTGGTCGGCGCAGCGCGGCATCGAACAAATGTGCGCCGATACCTGGCGCTGGCAAGCGAACGCCGGGGCGCCGGCCTGAGGCGTGTTCTGTTGCGTTGTCGTCCACGGCCGAGCTACGGTAATATCGCCCAGCCAGTCGTGCCGGTCCGAGCGGCACCGGGCCCGCGCCGCTGTGGGGCGGGCCGGACGGCGCCCATCGACAACGATATGCATCTGAGGAGTGATACGCAATGAAAGCAATGATATTGGCGGCGGGCAAGGGCACGCGCGTGCGTCCGCTGACCTACGACTTACCGAAGCCGATGATTCCCATCCTCGGCAAGCCCGTGATGGCTTACCTGATCGAACACCTGGCCAAGTATGGCGTCAAGGAAATCATGGTCAACGTCAGCTATCTGCATGAAAAAATCGAAGACTACTTCGGCGAGGGCCACCAGTACGGGGTCCAGATCGGCTATTCCTTCGAGGGCCACACCAACGACGCGGGCGAGGTGGTGCCGGAGCCGCTCGGTTCGGCCGGCGGCATGAAGAAAATCCAGCAGTTCGGCGGCTTTTTCGATGAAACCACCATCGTGCTGTGCGGCGACGCGCTGATCGACCTCGACATCAAGTCGGCGCTGTTCGAGCACAAGCGCAAGGGCGCGCTGGCCTCGGTGGTGACGAAGGAGGTGCCGTGGGACAAGGTGTCGAGCTACGGCGTGGTCGTCACGGCGCCCGACGGCCGCATCGAGACCTTCCAGGAAAAGCCGAGCCCGGAAGAGGCCAAGTCCAATTTCGCCAGCACCGGCATCTATATCTTCGAGCCGGAAGTGATCGACCTGATCCCGACCGACCGGCCGTTCGACATCGGCTCGGAACTGTTCCCCCTGCTGGCGGAAAAGGGCTTGCCCTTCTATGCCCAGCAGCGCGCCTTCAACTGGATCGACATCGGCAGCGTCACCGATTACTGGGAAGTGTGCCAGCGCGTGCTCATGGGTGGCGTGGCCCACCTGAACATGCCGGGCATCCAGATCAACGACGGCCTGTGGGTGGGCTTGAACACCAGCATAGACTGGAACGGCACCCGCATCGAAGGTCCCGTCTACATCGGCTCGGGCGTGCGCATCGACGCCGGCGTGACCATCATCGGCCCGACCTGGATCGGTCACGGCAGCCAGATTTGCAGCGGCGTCGAGATCGTGCGCAGCGTGCTGTTCGAGTACACCCGAGTGTTACCGAATGTTTCTTTAAACGAAATGATTGTCTTTAAAGATTATAGTGTCGACCGCGCCGGCGAGATGATGCATGTGTCCGAATATGAGGATGATGCTTTCAGCAACGCGCGCGACCGTCGTAGCCAGCGCCGCACCAGCCACCAGCAAGATTCGAACGAAAAGAGAAAGTTAGCATGAAGATTTATCCTATCATCCTGTCCGGCGGCGCCGGCACCCGTTTGTGGCCGTTGTCGCGCGCGGTGCTGCCCAAGCAGTTGTTGCCCCTGGTTGCCGACAAGACCATGCTGCAGGATACGGCGCTGCGCCTGGCCGGCCGGCCCGAGTTGATGGCGCCGCTGGTGGTGTGCGGCAACGAGCACCGCTTCATGGTGGCCGAGCAAATGCGTGAAATCAATATGACGCCGCTGGCCATCCTGCTCGAACCGGTGGGCCGCAACACGGCGCCGGCCGTGGCCGCCGCCGCCCACTTCCTGCTGGCGCAAGATCCCGACGCCGTGATGCTGGTGCTGGCGGCCGACCACGTGATCGCCGACGTCGACGCCTTTTACGCCGCCGTCGGCCACGCCGCCGCGCTCGTCGGCGACGGCGCCATGGCCACCTTCGGTATCGTGCCGACCGGCCCGGAAACCGGTTACGGCTATATCCAGAGCGGCGCCGCCGCCGGCGCCGCCAACTGCTACAAAGTCGACCGCTTCGTCGAAAAGCCGGACCGCGCGACGGCCCAGGGCTTTGTCGACGCCGGCAATTATTTCTGGAACAGCGGCATGTTCCTGTTCCGCGCCGACAGTTATCTGGCCGAGCTGCGCGAATTCCAGCCGGCCATCGCCAGCGCCACCGAAGCGGCCGTGCGCCTGGGCTACCACGACCTCGACTTCTGCCGCCTCGATGAAGCGTCCTTCAAGGCCAGCCCGTCGGACTCGATCGACTATGCCGTCATGGAACGCACCCGCCACGCCGTGGTGGTGCCGGCCGACATAGGCTGGAGCGACGTCGGTTCCTGGTCGGCGCTGTGGGAAGTGCAGCCGCACGACGCCGACGGCAACGCCGTGCGCGGCGACGTCTACCTCGACGGCGTGTCCGGTTCGCTGGTGCGCGCCGAAAGCCGCATCGTCGCCGTCATCGGCGTCAAGGATCTGGTCGTCGTCGAAACGGCCGATGCCGTGCTGATCGCGCACAAGGACCAGGTCCAGCGCGTCAAGCAGGTGGTCGAACACCTGAAGACGCAGGACCGCACCGAACACCTGCACCACACCAAGGTCTACCGTCCGTGGGGCTGCTATGAGGGCATCGACGTCGGCGAGCGCTTCCAGGTCAAGCGCATCACCGTCAATCCGGGCGGCAAGCTGTCCTTGCAGATGCACCATCACCGCGCCGAACACTGGGTGGTCGTCAGCGGCACCGCCCGCGTCACCTGCGGCGACAGCGTCAAGCTGCTGACGGAAAACGAATCGACCTATATTCCTATCGGCATGAACCACCGCCTGGAAAATCCGGGCAAGCTGCCGCTGCACCTGATCGAAGTGCAGTCGGGCAGTTATCTGGGCGAGGACGACATCGTCCGCTTCGAGGACGTCTACCAGCGCGCTTAACGCGCCCGAGCGGCGCCGGCCCCGCCGGCCGGCGCAAACCCGCTATAATCGAAACGGAAGCTTCAGGCTTCCGTTTTTTTTTACGCTCATCACGAGCCATCACCAGCGAGCCTCCCTTTGCGTTCAATCCCTCTTTTGTTGTGCGCGTTGGCGCTGCTGACCGGCGGCGCCCGCGCCCAGTCCGCCCATGCGTCGACCTTTCCGCCCGCCGTGCAACCCGCGCAAGTGGCCGTCGTCGTCAACGACGAGGAGCCGGCCAGCGTCGAAGTCGGCGAGTTTTATCTGAAGGCGCGCGGGGTTCCGGCCCAGAACCTGATCCACGTGCGCATCCCCAACCACCCACACAAGCTCGACGCGGCGCAGTTCGCGCAGCTCAAGGAACAGATCGACGCCCATCTGCCGCCCTACATCCAGGCCGTGCTGATGGTCTGGACCGCGCCCTATGCCGTCGAATGCAATTCCATCACTTCGGCCTACAGCCTCGGCCTGGACGCCGGCCTGTGCGCCAAGCCCTGCGGCCCGGCCAAGCCCAGCGCCTACTTCAACGCGGCGCCGGGCCGCCTGCCGTCCGAATACGGCTTGCGGCTGTCGATGTTGCTGCCGGTCGAGACGGTGGAAGCGGCCAAGGCGCTGATCGAGCGCGGCGTGCTGAGCGGCTTCCGCACGCCCACCGCCAGCGCCTATTACCTGATCACCAGCGAAACGGCGCGCAACAGCCGCGCCGCCTACTTCCCGCCCAGCGGCATGGTGCGGCAAAAGAAGCTGACCATCGTCAACCAGCATGCCGACAGTGTCGAAGGCGTCAAGGATTTGATGATTTACCAGACCGGCATGGCGCGCGTGGCCAAGCTGGAAACGCTGCAATTCGCGCCCGGCGCGCTGGCCGATCACCTGACCTCCTTCGGCGGCGACTTGCTGGGTGACGGGCAGATGAGCAGCCTGCGCTGGCTGGAGGCGGGCGCGACCGCCAGCTACGGCACCGTCAGCGAGCCGTGCAATTACTGGCAGAAGTTTCCCAACCCGCCGGTACTGCTGCGCCAATATCTGAGCGGCACCACCGCCATCGAAGCCTACTGGAAAAGCGTGGCGTGGCCGGAGCAGGGCGTGTTCATCGGCGAGCCGCTGGCGGCGCCGTATCGGCACTGAGCCTCGGGCGGGTAAGGCGCCGCGTTAGCGCGGCGCGGCCATCGCTGCTGTTCAAGGCCGGGGAACCTGGCGCGCTAAATCCGATCGAATCAAGAGACTGTCATCAAGTTGTCACGCTCGCGCACTAATATGCAATTTGCAATATTGTTTTGCATTTTGTCTACAGATGCGTGGCGTCATCGCCGCCCGACTTTTCCCTTATTCAGGAAGCTCCATGAAAATTTTCCTTCCCTCGATACGCGCCGTCGGCGCCGCCCGGCCCGGTCGCCTGACCGTGCTGGCAGCGTTGCTGGCCGGCGTCTGCGCGCCGGCACTGGCGTCGGATGTCGTCATCAGCCAGGTCTACGGCGGCGGCGGCAACAGTGGCGCCAGCTACAAGAACGACTTCATCGAATTGTTCAACCGGAGCGCCGCGCCCGTATCGCTGAATAACTACAGCGTGCAATACACGAGCGCCGCCGGCACCGGCAACTGGGCGGTGACGGCGCTGCCGAACTTGGTCCTGCAGCCCGGCCAGTATTTCCTGGTGCAGGAAGCGGCCGGCGCCGGCGGCACCGTCAGCTTGCCGGCGCCGGACGTGGCCGTGCCGGCCGCGACGGCGCTGGCGCTGAGCGCGACGGCCGGCAAGGTCGCGCTGTCGAACACGGTCACGGCCTTGAGCGGCGCCCGCCCGAGCGGCGCCGCCGTGCTGGACCTGGTGGGCTACGGCGCCACCGCCAGCGGCTTCGAGGGCACGGCCCCGGCCGGCGGCACGGCCAACACCACCGGCGTGCTGCGCGCCGACGACGGTTGCACCGATAGCGACGACAACAGCAAGGACTTCGCCGTCCTCGCGCCCACGCCGCGCAACACGGCCACGCTGCTGCGCGTGTGCGGCCAGCCGGTCATCAAGCCGCTGCTCGCCAGCTGCCCGCCATCGCTGGCGCTGGCGGCCGGCGCCGGCGGCGGCGCCAACCTGTCGGCCACCGACGCCGACAGCATCGTCAACGGCGCCAGCATCACGTCGCCGGCGGTGGCCGGCATCAGCCTGCTCAACTTCATGGCCGCCGGCACCGACGGCGGCAACGCCACGGTCAGCCTGAACATAGCGTCCACCGTCCCGGTGGGCAATTATCCGGTCGTCGTCAACTTCGTCAACGACAGCGCCCAGAACGCCAGCTGCGCGATCGCCGTCAGCGTGCAGCCGCTGGCCCCGATCAGCCATGCGATACCGCAAATCCAGGGTTCCGGCGCGGCCAGCGCCTACGCCAATTCGGTGCAAACGACGGAAGGCGTGCTGACGCTGAAACTGCCGAACGGCTTCTTCCTCCAGGACCAGAACGGCGACGGCGACCCGAGCACCTCGGACGGCCTGTTCATTTATACGGGCGCGGCCACCAACAACGCCCAGCCCGGCGACCTGGTGCGCGTGACCGGCACCGTCAACGCCTACCAGCCGGTGGCGGCGGGTACCGTGTTCACCGAGCTCAACAACGTCACCGCCGTCGTCACCCAGAGCAGCGGCCACAGCATCACGCCGACCATCATCGACCTGCCCAACGCCAACCTGCCGCGTTACGCCGGCATGCTGGTGCAGTTCGGTCACGCGCTGACCGTCAACGGCAATGAATACCTGGGCACGCGCGGCGAGCTGATCCTCGCCTCCGGCCGCCTCGAAGTGCCGACCAACCGCTACGCTTCCGGCACGCCGGAAGAGCTGGCCCTGGCCGCCGCCAACGCCATCAACCAGGTCGTGCTGAGCGACGGCCTGCTGTCGGCGCCGTCCGTGATTCCCTACCTCGACGCCGGCCACACGCGCCGCTCGGGCGACACCGTGCAAGGTTTGACAGGCGTGATCGACTTCGGTTCCCTCGGCGGCGGCGGCTACGGCTACAAGGTGCAGCCGACCGTGGCGCCGCTGTTCTCGGAAGACAACCCGCGCCTGGCCCTGCCGGTGGTCGCGCCGGGCAACGTCAAAGTCGCCAGCGCCAACATCGAAAACTTCTTCACCACCTTCACCGACGGCACCGACTACATGGGCAACACCAAGCAGGGTTGCGCGCTGGGCGGTCCGGGCGGCACTGTCACGGCCGGCAACTGTCGCGGCGCCGACAACCTCGCCGAGTTCCGCCGCGACCTGGGCAAGGTGGTCGACGAACTGAAGGCGCTGGACGCCGACGTCTACGGCCTGATGGAAGTGCAGAACAATGGCGAGACAGCGATCACCGTGCTGGTCAACGCCCTCAACGCGGCCACCGCCCCCGGCACTTTCGCCGTGGTGCCGCCGCCGGCGCTGGGCACGGACGCGATCCGCGTCGCCATGATCTACAAGCCGGCCACTGTGGCGCTGGCCGGCGCCGCGCTGTCGGACGGCGCCGCCATCAACAACCGCGCACCGATGGCGCAAACCTTCCAGCTGCTGGCCAACGGCAAGAAATTCTCCGTCATCGCCAACCACCTGAAATCGAAGGGCGGCTGCCCGGCCGGCAACGGTCCCGACAGCGACACCGGCGACGGCCAGGGTTGCTGGGCCGCCACCCGCGTGCTGCAGGCGACGCAACTGGTCGACACCTTCGTGCCGCTGGTGGTGGCCGCCGCCGGCGATCCCGACGTGCTGATCGTCGGCGACATGAACTCGAACGGCTTTGAGAACTCGATCAACTACATCACCGGCAAAGGTTATGTGAACGAGATCGAGCGCTTCGAGCGTCCGCTGGGCATGGCCTATTCCTATGTGTTCAACGGCCAGGCCAGCTATCTGGACCATGCGCTGGCGAGCGCGACGCTGAACCCGCGGGTGGCCGGCGTCTACGAGTGGCACATCAACAGCGACGAGCCCAGCGTCATCGACTTCAACATCGACGGCAAGCCGCAGGACTTCTACACCGACACGCCTTACCGCACCTCGGACCACGATCCGCTGCTCATCAGCCTGAACCTGCCAGCGACGTTCAGCGACGTCAGCGCCAGCTTCCACGGCATCACCAACGGCCTGGTGCTCAACCGCGCCCTCGGCCGGTATGGCGACACGCTGGTGCTGACCAACATCGGCAACGCCAGCCTGAGCGGTCCGTTCCAGGTCGAGTTCGACGGCATGACGGCCGGCGTCACGCTGGCCAACGCCACCGGCAGCCATGCCGGCGCGCCGACCATCACCGTCAGCGCGACGCTGGCACCGGGCGCTTCGGTGGCCGTGCCGCTGAGCTTCATCAACCCGGCCAAGGGCAACATCCATTACACCAACACCATTTACAGCGGCACTTTCTAAGGACATGACCATGTTTGCAACGACCCTGAGCTCCACCTTCCGCCGCACTGTCCTGGCCCTGGCGCTGGCCGCCGGCGCCAGCCTGGCGCACGCCGCGACCCTGCACGTGGAACTCGACACCAGCGGCTTCGCCGGCCTCGTCGGCGGCTGCTGGCTCGACCTCACCTTCGCCGCCGGCAGCGGCGGCAACGCCGTGCCGGCCCAGGCCGTGCTGTCGCTGCTGAGCGGCTTCGACGCCGGGCAGGCGGCGCAAATCGACGGCCACGTCACCGGCTCGCTGGCCACCGGCTACACGCTCGACAACAGCGTGCCGGCCGACCTGTTCCAGGCCGTCCATTTCGGCGGCAAGGTCGAGTTCGATGTCAACGTCAGCGGCGCCATCGATCCATCGCTCGACAGCAAGGCTGTCTTCGCGGCCACGCTGTACGGCGCCGACCAGATGACCTTGCTGGGTAACAGCGCCAACGGCAGCCTGCTGCAACTGATCTGGACCCCGGCCGCCGTCACCGGCCAGCAGGGCAGCGTCGCCGCCACCGTCTACGACAACAGCATCGCCACCGTCGCCGCCGTGCCGGAACCGTCGAGCTGGCTGATGCTGGGCGCCGGCCTGGCGCTGGTCGGTCTCATGGCGCGCCGCAAGCAGGGCGCCGCGCTGGCCGCCTGACAAGCCCGACCGGAGCGGCGCCGCCATCCGGGCGCCGGACTCTGACGGAAAGGCAGGATCGGTGCGCGTGCGCCGCGCAGGTGGGACACGCTGAACTGTTCGCAGTCGGCGTGTCTTTTTTTGTCTGTGCGGCGCGCGGCCATCGCGGCCCGCGCACGATTGACGCTGCCAGCCATCTGCGCGCATCATGGGTGGAGCGGCCGCCTTTTGGCCGATGGCGCTACAGCCCCAGGTCTGTTTAAATGGTTCCCAAGCAACTCATCACGACTATCCTTCCACCACCATGCGCCTGCCCTTGCTGACATTGTTACCGCTGCTGGCCGCCGCCGTCGCTTGCGCCGCCTCCTCGTCCGCCACGCCGGACGCGGCACCGGACGCGGCGCCGCAGCCGCAAGCGTTGTTGCAGCAAATCCATGAGCTGATCGGCACGCCCGCCTGCACCGCGTCGTCCGAATGCAAATCCCTGGCCGTGGGCGCCAAGGCGTGCGGCGGACCCGACTATTATCTGCCGTGGTCCAACGTCCACACCGCGCCCGCCGAACTGGCTGACGCGGCGGAGCGCTACCGCCAGGCGCGGCGCGCCCAGGTCATCGCCCGACATGAAATGTCCACCTGTAATATCACCGCCGATCCGGGCGCCTACTGCAAGGCCGGCCAGTGCGTGCTGCGCCGGCCCAGCCTGTCCGGCCCCGCCGACGCGACTTGACTGGGCGGCGCGGCGCGAAAATCGGCCCGCTGTGAGTAAAAAACCACATAGTTGAGAAAATACAAACATTGAAACCGTTTTGCGGTACAGTCGGTAGTAGGACTGCTACTACCGTCTGGTGATGTCATAAAGTGGTCATTAATTAAAGATAGTCATTGCGGCAAGCCGTATGTTAACCTTGTCAGCGCAACGATACCGAGCCTTGCGCGCGCCATGGAAACGGCTTGGGCGCGGCCACTATATGAAGCAAATTGAGGAGTCGGTCGGATGGATGTGGCACAGCGGCAGCAATACAGTGGCTCAGATAATGGCTCGAACAGTGGCTCAATCAGTGACTCAAACAATGGCTTGAACTGGTTCGCAGGCAAGCACGCAGGCTTCACCTTGCTGGAATTGCTGGTGGTGATCGTCATCATCGGTTTGCTGGCCGCCTACGTCGGCCCGAAATACTTCGCCCAGCTGGGCAAGTCGGAAGTGACCATCGCCAAGGCACAGATCGAAGCGTTCGAGAAGGCGCTCGACACCTACCGCCTCGACGTCGGCCGCTATCCCGGCACCGACGAAGGCATGGCCGCGCTGATGACGGCGCCGCCCACGGCCGGCGCCAAATGGAACGGCCCCTACCTGAAAAAAGGCGTGCCGCCCGATCCCTGGGGCCACCCTTACCAATACCGCGCGCCCGGCGTCAAAAACGAATACGACATCATCTCGCTGGGCCGCGACGGCCAGCCCGGCGGCACCGGCGAAGACGCCGACATCAGCTCCGACTGAGCGGACCGCCTGCCATGCAGTTCAATGTCCGCACCCTGTCGGCCGATATGGTCATCGCCCATCTGTTGATCGATGGCCGCGACGAGGCCGACGCGCGGCGCCAGGTCGAGGCCCGTGGCCTGGCCGTGGCCGCCATCGCCCCGCTGCGCGCGCGGACCGGGCGCGGCAAGCGCCATGCGCTCTCGCTGGTGCTGTTCAGCCAGGAGCTGCTGGCGCTGCTGATGGCCGGCCTGGGCATCGTCGAGGCGCTCGAAGCGCTGCTCGAAAAAGAAAGCAATCCCGCCACCCGTGGCGTGCTCGGCCGCCTGCTCGACGGCCTGCGCGAAGGCCAGCGCTTTTCCGCCGTGCTGGCCGAGCAGCCCGATTTGTTCCCGCCGCTGTACATCGGCATCGTCAAGGCGGCCGAGGGCACCAGCGACTTGCCGCAGTCGCTGTCGCGCTTCATCGACTACCAGCAGCGCATCGACCTGGTGCGCGGCAAGCTGGTGTCGGCCGCGATCTATCCTTGCATCCTGCTGCTGGTCGGCGGCGGCGTCAGCCTGTTCCTGATCGGCTACGTGGTGCCGCGCTTCGCCGAGGTGTACCAGGGCGCGGGCCGCAACCTGCCGTGGCTGTCGCAGCAGATGCTGAACTGGGGCC
>NZ_JANXMI010000049.1 GCF_025354735.1 Rugamonas sp. | reverse complement strand
AAATGCCTTCGAGCTTTTTGTCGCGGACGTTTTCGGCGATGCGCTCGAGCAGCGATTTTTTATTCACCTGGTACGGCAGCTCGTCGACGATGATCGCGATGCGCCCGCCATCCTTGCCGTATTCCTCGAAGTGGGTCTTGGCGCGCATGATGACGCGGCCGCGGCCCGTGCGGTAGCCGTCGCGCACGCCCGAGACGCCGTAGATGATGCCGGCGGTCGGGAAGTCCGGCGCCGGGATGATCTCGATCAGCTCGTCGATGGAGCAGTCGGGATTGCGCAGCACGTGCAGGGCGCCGTCGATCACTTCGGTCAGGTTGTGCGGCGGGATGTTGGTGGCCATGCCGACCGCGATGCCGGACGAACCGTTGATGAGCAGGTTGGGGATCTTGGTCGGCAGGACGGTCGGCTCTTTTTCCTTGCCGTCGTAGTTGGGCTGGAAGTCGACCGTGTCCTTGTCGATGTCGGCCAGGATTTCGCTGGCGATCTTGTCGAGGCGGCACTCGGTGTAACGCATGGCGGCGGCGCTGTCGCCGTCGACCGAGCCGAAGTTGCCCTGGCCGTCGACCAGCATGTAGCGCAGCGAAAAGTCCTGCGCCATGCGCACCAGCGTGTCGTAGATCGAGGCGTCGCCGTGCGGGTGGTATTTACCCATCGTCTCGCCGACCACGCGCGCGCACTTGACGTACGGGCGGTTCCACACGTTGTTCATTTCATGCATCGCGAACAGGACGCGGCGGTGGACCGGCTTCAAGCCGTCGCGCACGTCGGGCAAGGCGCGGCCGACGATCACGCTCATGGCGTAATCGAGGTAGCTCTTGCGCATCTCTTCTTCGAGGGAAATCGGAATTGTTTCTTTTGCGAATTGATCCATTGGCGGGTCGTTTGACTTTGGTTAACTTATCTTCTACGCAATGTGTGCCGCGCTGACTGCATATCCTCGGCCTGTCGCCGTCCAGCCGCATGGGCCACCGGGTCGACAGACAAGCACGCGATTTTAGCATGGGCGCCCGGCCGGCAGCGCATTTCCGGCGCCCGATGGATGGCGATGGTAGGCCGGACGGGATGCGCGCTGGGCGGCGGCGCGGCCGGCCCGGCCTTTCCTAAACGGAAATGTAATCGTCCTGACACAATTTTCGCTTATGATCCCGCCCTGCGTTGCAACTAAACAACATTTGTGCGTTTTTTTAAACCTGAACGAACGCGGTTTGATTTAACCGTGTTCGTGCGCATAGGACCCCTGTGGCAAAATGGACCAGAAATCAATTGCCTGTTTCGCAATCGAGAGCCCGTCGCAGAAGTGCCCCATGGTAAAATCCGCCCCACGTTACACCTACGTCGCGCAGGAATGCTGCCGATATCACCCCGAAAGGAAGAAAATAATGAAAAAAATCATCTCCATGCTGGCCGTCACAGCCGCATTCGCCGCCTCGGCCATCGCTCAAACGCCTACGCCCACCGCCCCGCCTTACGCCCCCGTTACCCAAGACATCAAGGCCGCCACGCCCAAGAGCGCCTATGTGCAAGATGCGCGCGGCGTGATCGCGCGCGATCCGTACGGCCTGTGCTGGCGCACCGGCTACTGGACCCCGGCCGACGCCGTGCCAGGCTGCGACCTGCCACTGTGCACCGATCCAGAAACCCTGGTCGACGGCAAGTGCGTCGCCCCGGCTCCGGCACCAGCACAGGCACCGACCCCGGTAGCGGCCGCACCGGTCGTCGTCGCCGCGCCGACGTCGCAGAAGGTGAGCTTCGCCGCCGACGCCTTCTTCGACTTCGACAAGGCCGTGCTGAAGCCTGAAGGCAAAGCCAAGCTCGACGACCTGACCTCGAAACTGGGCAGCATCAACCTGGAAGTCATCATCGCCGTCGGCCACACCGATTCCATCGGCACCAACGCCTACAACCAGAAGCTGTCGATCCGCCGCGCCGAAGCCGTCAAGGCCTACATCATCTCCAAGGGTGTGGAAGCGAACCGTGTCTACACCGAAGGCAAGGGCGAGACCCAGCCGGTGGCCGACAACAAGACCGCCGAAGGCCGCGCCAAGAACCGTCGCGTGGAAATCGAAGTCGTCGGCACCAAGAAGTAATCGCAGCGCAGCGCGCCGGCTAGACGCCGGCGCGCCACCGCAACCCCGCCACGGCGGGGTTTTTTTATGCCGCGCCGTTTCAATCCAATCGCATAGAGTTGAAATTGCCGCTATCATTCAGCCCATGAACGCCGACCCTTTAGAAATTCAAAAATTCAGTGAACTGGCCCACCGCTGGTGGGACCCCACGTCCGAATTCCGTCCCCTGCACGAAATCAACCCGCTGCGACTGGAATGGATCAACGCCCGCGCCCCGCTGGCGGGCAAGACCGTGATCGACATCGGCTGCGGCGGCGGCATCCTGACGGAGTCGATGGCGCGCAAGGGCGCAACGGTGACCGGCATCGACCTGTCCGAAAAAGCGCTCAGGGTGGCCGACCTGCACAGCCTGGAATCGGGCGTGCAGGTGCGCTACGAGCTGATCGCGGCCGAAGACATGGCGGCCCGGGAAGCGGGCCGCTACGACGTCGTCACCTGCATGGAAATGCTCGAACACGTGCCGGACCCGGGCGCCATCGTGCGCGCCGCCGCCACGCTGGTCAAGCCGGGCGGCCACGTGTTCTTTTCGACGCTGAACCGCAATCCGAAAGCGTATCTGTACGCCGTCATCGGCGCCGAATACCTGCTGCGCATGCTGCCCAAGGGCACGCACGACTACGACAAATTCATCACGCCGGCCGAGCTGTCGCAATACGCCCGCGGCGCCGGACTCGACGTGCAGGGCTTGAAAGGCCTGGGTTACAACCCGCTGAGCAAAATCTACTCGCTCAACGACGACACCAGCGTCAACTACCTGGTGGCGACGCGGCGGCCGCTGTAAGAACGCGCACCCCGCCCGCGCTTTTAGTCAGCCTCAGCCTTTTCAGCCCACATCCCAGCCCAACCACAGGCGGCCACGGCCGCCCCCTTCCCCCACCGCCATGAGCCAGTCCGCCCTCCCCGCCGCCCCCCGCGCCATCTTGTTCGACCTCGACGGCACGCTGGCCGACACCGCGCCCGACCTGGCCGCCGCCGTCAACCTGCTGCGCAGCGCGCGCGGGCTGGCGCCGACGGCCTACGAACTGCTGCGGCCGACCGCCTCGGCCGGCGCGCGCGGCATGATAGGCGTGGCCTTCGGGCTGACGCCGCAGGACGAGGGCTTCGCCGCCCTGCGCGCCGGCTTCTTCGACAACTACCAGGCCGCCATCGCCGTGCACAGCCGGCTGTTCGACGGCGTCGCGACGCTGCTGGACGGCATCGCCGAAGCCGGCCTCGCTTGGGGCATCGTCACCAACAAGCCGACCCGCTTCACCGACCCGCTGCTGCCGCTGATCGGCCTGGCGCACGCCGGCTGCGTGGTCTCCGGCGACACCACGGCCCACCCCAAGCCGCACCCGATGCCGCTGCTGGAAGCGGCCGCCCGCCTCGGCCTGGCGCCCTCGGACTGCTGGTACGTGGGCGACGACCTGCGCGACATCCAGGCCGGCCAGGCCGCCGGCATGCCGACCATCGCCTGCGCCTGGGGCTATGGCGGCCGGCAAGAACCGCTGGACTGGCAGGCCGACCACGTGCTCGACACGCCGCAAGCGTTGCTGGCCCTGCTCCAATCGGCCATCTGCGCAACAGGCAGCGCCCTGGCGGCTTGAAATGTGTTATTAAGGAACTTCACGTTCCGGCATGGTTATTATTTCCATGTGGCAATATTCGACGTGACGCACTATACTAAACAAGTCCCTACCCCCGACTAGCTAGTGGAGCACGACAACATGAATGGCGAGTATCCCGATCTGATCGCGGACGTACCGGAGCCCTACAACGAGCTGCTGGGCAACGTCCCGGCACTCATCAACGCGCCGCAGACCTGGAGCGTCAGCGTCAGCGACGCCAAATTCCACTGGTACGACCTGGTGGCCGGCTTCCCGAGCGTGCCCGACATCCGCGACCCGGTGGGCCGCTATCTGCGGCGCATGCAGTTCGACCTGGAAGCGACGACGGAAAAGCGGCTGCTGTATTTTGTCGTGACGCGGCCGCGCATCCGCTTCGACGCCAAGCGCACGACGCAGTGGGGCTTTTTCTCGCTCAAGCTGACGATCCCGCTGCTGGTGGGCGTCGAAGAAGAACGCGACTCCATCACCATCGAACTCGAAGTGCCGTTCGCCGCCACGCTGAAAAAGCCGACGGTGACGCTGTTCGAGCAATTCATCACGCTCAACTGGGGCGGCCTGGTCGAAGCGTGGTCCATCCACGACGTGCTGCAAAACTTCGACAACGACCACAAATTCCCCAGCAAGATACTGTATGTGGGCCAGACCAAGGACCCCTCCGGGCGCCTGGCCAAGGGCCGGCTGGCGGCGATCCAGAAGCTGCACCAGCAATACAGCGAGGACAGCGACATGCTGCTGCTGGTGCAGCGCCTGACGTTCGCCGTGGCGTCGGACGAAGGCGACCCGGCCGACCTGCCCGAGAACCAGAATCCGGTGGCGGTCGACGCGCTGAGCAAGGACCGCATGGACCTGGTCGAAAACGCGCTCATCAAGTATTTCGAGGAGCCGTCGACGCGCACCCGCAGCGCGCAGGAAATGCTGGGGCGGCGCGAACGCATCGTCGAGGTACAGGCGGCGCACAAGGTCGAGCAATTCCGCATCGACCTGCGGCTGGAAGAGTCCGGCAAGTATCACGAGCTGAAATCGGACAAGGTGGCGACCTCGCACGCGCACGTGATCGACTGCGTGGTGCTGGGCAGCGAGATCGGCGTGACGCGGGTGGTGCCGGAAGTGCGCAAATAGGCCGATTCCGAGCGCGAGGAGCGGGCGACGCGATGGCGGGCTACTGTGCGCGGGCATATTGCGCTACAATGGAGTTTCTGTGGGGACGACCTGGTTTCGACGTGGGTTGCAAAGCAGCGCAGGGCATACCGAGGGCGGGCTACCTCGTAAATACAACCTGAAAAAACTTAACTGCAAACGATAACTCGTACGCACTGGCAGCTTAATTGCTGTTAGCTCCACAACACTTCTTCCCTGGGGTGGGCCGTTAAAAGCTGTGGAGTCATTTACAGGGAATCGCGTTCCAATGGGTCACTTAGCGGAACGTTAAATCTAAGGTGAATCGTCTGTCCAGAACGTGCACATCCGTGCTGTACAGATTAAATTAAATGATAGTGCTAAGTATGTAGAACTGTCTGTAGAGTGCTTGCGGACGCGGGTTCGATTCCCGCCGTCTCCACCACTGGATTAAAAACAAAGGCCCCGTGCGCAAGCACGGGGCCTTTGTTTTTAATCCTATCGTTGGCGCCGAGCGGGAATCGAAACCGCGGGACGCGGGGCGTAGCGGGGAATTCGGCTCGCATGCGAGCCGCCCGCGTAGCGGCTTTGCGCTTGCAAGCGCAAAGCCTCTCCGATTCAACTGACTAAAGAAATCGCCGCAGGCGATTTTTGCAATAAATTGCCCATCGGAACTGTCCAATTCAGTTCGGCCGCGGCGCGGACAATAACCCACGCCATTTCCGCGTCGCTCCCCCACCCGGTGCCAAGAAGCTGCGCGAACAGACGCTCTAAAATCTCAAGCTCCGATAGCGCCGCGTATCTGGCATAGCGATTTTTTCGGCACTGCGCGACGAGCTGGTCCATCAGTTCTACGCAGATTTCATAACGCTCTTGCCCCCCTGTTTTGGCATCGCAGGGCACGAGAACCATAGACCGCGCGCCAGCCAACCCCGCAACACCATGCTCACGTGGAAAGTCGTCAGGAACAATCATATAAAGCACTCCGGCGAAGGCCTACAGCGCCATTACTTCGCGCTCAACTTGTCAACCGCAGGCAACGGTCCCAAATCCGGCTGACCTTCGACATGCACTGCGCGCGCGCCGCTAGCACGCTCAACCGAGCGTATGGTATCGACGATAGTCTTATTAACCCACTCCTCCGGCGTTCCCACGATTGCGTTCGCGCCCTCGCGTATCACCTGAGCCATATTTCCATCGGCTTTCAGGCACCGGCATCGCGCCGAAAAAAGCGCGGCCTTCACTCTGTGGAATTGAATTTTATGGAACGGAAGTGGTCTGAAAAAGCACGGGCGTACAGCAAGCGCCGGCGGCTCAAGCATGCCTTTCAACGGGGTGCGACGGCGGGCGGTAAGAGGGGATTTGCAAATCGTCAAGGCGGAATTTTTTTCTGGTGAAAACGTAGTTTTTAAGTCGCATTTATATTGCCACGTGACTTACGAAAACTATAGCTACCAACTCAATGCATACGCCCGGCCGCCGCTATGTGGTCCACATGGCTGACGAAAAAGACGGCACCCCATGCGTCGATAACGCTCACGTCGCGCCGAGTACACGACCCGGCTCGCCATCCTCAAGCGCGACGGAACGACAGTTCAGTTACATCTCCGGCATGCCGCGCAGATGTTCGATATCCGAGATGGCGAAATGCCAGGATGCCTCGGCGCCCGCCAGCGGGAGCACTTGTATCGGCAGCTGAATATGCTTCAATATTTTTCCACCCAGGGAAATTTGGTAGCGTAAAGCGGTGTACTCCACGTCATAGGTTTTTTTCAGTCCCTGGCGGCGGGTATAGGTGTCGTGAGCGGCGGGCATACGGCCTCCGGTTTGTCGCGGTAAATGGAATGGATAAATGATACGCCGCTTGGTTTTGAAATGAGGCCGGGCGTCCAACCGTGCGCGCTTGCGTGGTGCTTGGGCGTGGTGCTGGGGCTGCGGACGGACGATCCCCGCTGCGCCGTCGGCCAACAAAAAACGGCGCACCCGAGGGTGCGCCGTTCAGGCCGGTGAAGGCGTGGCCGGCCGTCGGGCCGGCCGGGGTTTATTGCCGTCCGACCAGTCCGGCGCCGGCGCGGCGTGCCGTCATCAAGGGCACCGGATCGGTGGTGTCGATGCCGAACACGGTGCTCGTTTGCACCGCGCCGCCGTACAGGTAACCGACCGCGCCGCTATAGCGCTTGCCGGCGTCGAGGCCGGACCAGCTGGCCGCCACCGATGCCGTGCCGCCGGTGAAGACGGTCGATGGCGTCAGCACCTTGAAGCCGCCGCCGTTGCTGCCCGGCGCGACGATCCACGACGACAGCGTGAAGGTCGAGCTGCCGTTGTGCGGCGCAAAGCCCGTCACGCAGACACGGTAGGTGCCGGCCGCAGGCATGGCCATGGACACGTTCTCGTCGGCCGTGACGCTGCCGCTGTAGGCCACCAGCAAGCCGTTGGAGTCGAACACCAGCAAGTCCAGATCGTCGATGGCGCCGGCCTGGTAGCCGGTGGTGTCGGCGTTGAACAGCGCGAAACGGGCCAGCAACGTGCCCGGCGGCACGGTGACGGTGCTGGCGATCACGCTGGGGCTGCCGCCGGCCATGCACTGGCCCTGGCCGTCGTCGCCGGACTGGTCGGTCACCACCGTGTAGACGTCGCGCTGCGCCGCCACCAGGCCGCCCTTGACCACCGCCAGCGGACCGCTGAAGCCGGTGCCGATGGTGAAGACCTTGCTGCCCGTCGTCGCTTCGCTATACACGGAATCGATGGTGGCGATGGAGCTGGCGCGGGCCGTCAGCGGGCTGCGCACGGTGTGGGTGCCGTCGTTCCAGACCAGCGCGCCATACTGCCAGGCACCGATGGCGGCCGTGGTGCGGGTCAGGTTGACGGTGAAGCTGGCCTGCGCGCCCGGCGCGAGCACCAGGCTGGCCGGCGACACCGTCACCGTGAAGCCCGGCAGCGCGGCGCTGGCGTTGTAGGTGGCGGCGCTGCTGCCGACGTTGGTCACCGTGCGCGTGATGCTGACCTTGCCCAACACATTGGCGTCGGTGATCGACGGCAGGTTCAGGTTGTAAGGCTGCAAGGCGCCGGCGCTCTGGCAGCTGGCCGGGGCGACCGACTGCGAACCTTCGCTGCACAGGAAGCGCAGATAGTCGGCCGGCGTCAGGTCATAGATCAGCCCCGGATCGGCGGCCGAATTGGGCGCGATGTGGCCCGCGCCCTGCGACCACGGCAGCTGGCCGTTGGCCATGCCGAGGCCGCCGTCGTTGACGGTCAGGGTGGCGGTGGTCATCAGCGCCGACTTGATGGCGGCCGGCGACCAGGTCGGATGCATCTGCTTGAGCAGCATGGCGACCCCGGCCACGTGGGGCGTGGCCATCGAGGTGCCGCTGTAAAAGTCCCAGGCCAGGGCGGCCGGACCGGTGCCGGCGACCACGGCGGCGCGCTGGTCGGCCGTCAGGGTCGGCGACACGGCGGCCAGGATGTTGACGCCCGGCGCGCTCAAGTCCGGCTTGAGCGTGTTCGGGTCGCCGAGGTTGGGGCCGCGCGAGGAAAAGCTCGCGATCATCGGCGCCGGCAGCGCGCCTATCATGGGCGTGAACACCGACAGGGCGGCGTTCGGCTTGGCCGTGGTGCTGACATAGGTCTTGATGGCGGCGCCATCCGTGTTCGACACGTGCACCGTCGGCACCGAATGGACTTCGGAGACGATGCCGGCGCCGTTGTCGACCAGGATCATGCCGACGCCGCCGACGGCCAGCACCGCCTTGCTCTTGTCGAGCCGGGCGCTGACACCGCGGTCGCAGACGATCACCTTGCCGGCCGCCAGCGAGGCGTCGAGCGCGCCGGCATCGCTGCCGCCGTAGCTGTCGCGGTCGGTGGCCGAGAAGCACTGGCGGCGCGCGTCGCGGTCCGCCTGTGTCAGCTGGGCGTAGGGGACCAGGCCGGCGTCCTGGGCCAGCATGGCGGTCGTCGCCGGCAGCGCGGTGCTGTCGAGCGAGGCGCCGATGTATTTGGCGCCGTTGCCCAGCGTGGCGGTGGCGCCGTTGAGGCGGTTGTGGGTGGACGCGGCCACCGTCGTCATCCACGGGCCGACGTGGGCCACGGTGTCGGCCGGGCCGGCGTTGCCGCCGGCGACGGAAACGAACACGCCGGCGTTGACGGCGCCCAGGAAGGCCTGGTCGACCGGATCGTCGAAATCGTCGGAGCTGCCGCCGATGGAATAGCTGATGGCGTTGACGCCGTCGAGCACGGCTTTTTCCACGGCCGCCACGCTGTCGCCGCTAAAGCAGCTGTTCTGGCTGCCGGTGCCGTCGTTGGCGAAGGGGCTGATGTAGGTCCAGCACACCTTGTACATGGCGATGCGGGCGCGCGGCGCCATGCCCGACACGGTGCCCATGGGCGTGCCCGCGACCGAGGCCGGCACGCCGTTGTTGCCGCCGGCCGTGGTCGAGGTGTGCGTGCCGTGGCCGCCGTGGCCGCCCAGGCCGTCGGCGCCGCCCAGCGAATCGCGCGCCGACATGAAGTCCGACGGGTGCATCAGATAACCGCTCATCATGAAGGAGGCGTTGAAGAATTGCGCGCCGATCAGCTTGTTGTTGCAGCTGTGCTCGCTAATCCCCTCGCCCACCGTGCACGAGCCTTTCCAGCGCGCCGGCGGCGGGCCGTAGGCGAGCGTGCCGCTGGCGTCGAAGGTCGGCGCGCCCTTGCTGTCCACGCGGTCGGCGTAGGCCGGACTTTCCGGCCAGGCGCCGGTGTCGAGCATGCCGATAATCATGTCCTCGCCGGCCGCGCCCTTGCCGCCCAGCTGCTGCCACAGGCCGCCCGGGTTCTTGTCCAGGCCGAGGAAGGTGGGCGTGTAATTGGTTTGCACATAGCGCGGTTCATCGGCCTTGATGACGGCCACGCCGCTGTTCTTTTTTAGCTTGCGTACTTCGGCGTCGCTGAGCATGGCTGAAAAGCCGTTGAACACCACGCTGTAGCTGTGCAGCAGGGGCGCGTCGGCCACCACCGTGAGCACGGCCTCGCGCTGCTGGTCCAGGTAGTGGACGTAGGCCTGCACATTGCTGGCGCTGACGTCGATGTGCTGTCCGGCCGCCGGCTTGGTGGCGGCCAGGCCGGCGACGTCGCCGGTATAGCTGGCGACCGGCTTGGCGGCCAGTTGCACGATGTAAAGACGGCGCGCGTCGACGGCACCGGCCTGCTGGGTCACGCCCGCGAGCAGGACCAGCGCGGCCAGCGAAATGGAAGAAAGTCTCATCGTCTTACCCTTAAGCATTAGGAAGGAAAGCGCCGCGACGGCGGGCCACGGCGGCCAGCGCCAGTCCCAGGCCGAACATCATCCAGGCGGCCGGTTCCGGCACGGCGCTGGTCAGATGCACATTGTCGAGCGCGAACTGGGCCTGGTTGGCCGACACGTCGCTGTTGACGCAGCCGCCGGCGCCGTCGAACAGGCAGGCGCTGATGGTGACGCTGCTCAGGTCGGCCTTGCCGAAGGCGCCCGCGTTCCACGAGGCGAAGGTGTACAGGCCGTCGGCGTTCTGGCCGCCGAAATCGACTTCGGTGCTGATGGTGCCGCCGCCGACCTTGCTGCCGCTGATGACCAAGCGGCCATACACGCCGTCGGGCACGCCGTACACCGGCGACACGAAGGCGAAGTCCAGCGAGTTCAGGTGAAAGCCGTGGCTGTCGCTGCGCGAAAACGAGATGGAACCGTCGTTGAGGCCGCTGTAGTACTTGCTGGCATTGCCGGCGGGACAGGCGATGATGTCGCAGTTGTAGGCGTTGCCGCCGTCGACGATGGCGCCGGCCAGGCCGGGCGTGTAGCCGTCCTGGCTCTGGGCGAAGGTGCTGTCGGCCACCGTGGCCAGATAGCCTTGGCTGGAAAACTGGTCGCGGCCGGCGTAGATGCTGTCACCGGCGGCCAGCGCCGGCGTGACGACATTGCTGACGTGCTCGAAATCGATCGTGGTGGCGTCCGCGTGGGCCGCCGACATCGTCGCCGCCGCCAGCAGCGCCGCGCCGCCGGCCTGTCCGATGCGCCGCGTCCATCCTCGCCGCAGTTGCGCCGCCGAGCACAAATAGAGAGCCTGAATCATTAATCACCTCTTGTTTTTATTGCATGGTTGAGATGGCCGCGAGGCGGCCGCACGATGCCCGTTTTTTGTAACCGGGTCACAATAAAATACAGGATTTGAAATCTGGTCGATATTGAAATGATACTTTTTTTGCGCTACAAGCTATGGCGATCCGGGCTTGCCGCAAGGGCTGGGATGAGTGTCAACGCGGTGATAATCGGGCGTTTTTTTGTGTATATTTTACAACGAGTAAATTCCGATAGTGAGGCGTGGCAAGGCTTATAGAGGCACCAGCCGGTTTTTTATCATTTTGGAGAAAAAGCAACATGACAAGAAAATATAGCCCAATGCTACACATGCGCGCTTGCCGGCCGCGATATGCGCCGTTATCATATTTTTATTACTTTTCGGTATTTTTGTAACAGAAAGGAGGTAGAAACCGGTTACGGCATGGCGCATCACGACGCATCACCACCCTATATTCATTCGTCAATTCACCCGGAGTGCATCTTGAAATTCTCATCCCTCTCACTGCTTTTCGCCACTGGCATGGTCCTGGCCGCATCGGCATCGGCCGCACAAAGCACGGTAACGTTTTCCGACGGTTTGACCGACAACTGGGTCGGTCGTTACAGCGGCCTGACCGGCCCCGGCGGCCTCGGCCTGGGCACCTATGTCGACAGCACGCTGGGCGACGACGCCCCGTCGCTGCGCACCACCTATAACGACCACCTGAAAATCGGCATCCGCTACTATTCCGACGCCGCCACCTACACCGGCGACTACACGAAAGCGTCGTCGGTCACGGTGGGCTTCGATATCGACACGCTGCTGATGACGCGCGGCGCCCCGACGGGCAGCCCGCAGCTGGTCAACGACCTGTACGTCGACCTGCTCGACCACAACGATCCGACCGAGACGGTCGATGCCTCCATCCTGAGCTACAAGATCGGCGCCGTCAGCCAGGGCACGGGCTGGACCCATTTCAGCGTGACCTTCGACCCGCGCGCGGCGCTGGGCGACGGCTGGAGCTCGAACAGCACCCTCAGCGCGGCGCAGATCTTGTCGAATGTCGATGAGCTGGCCTTCCGCATCGACGGTGGACCGAAGTCCGGCAGCACCATCGCCTACGACGTCGCGATCGATAACATTTCCTTCAACTCCATCGCGGCCGTGCCGGAACCAGGTTCGGGCGTGATGATGCTGGGTGGACTGGGCCTGCTCGGCACGGTGCTGGGACTGCGCCGGCGCGCCGCGCGTCAGGCCTGAGCGTCAAATCTGAGCGTCAAGTCTGATACCGACTAGCCGCTGGAGCGACCGGCGGACGGGCGCGGCCACCGACGTGGCTGCGCAAGCCGGCCGCCAGGGACGCGTCAAAGTTCCTCGACCGCCATGCCCTGCTTTTCCGCGAAGTGCAGCGCCATGTCCAGCGCGTCCATGAACTCGACGACATTGATGGGCTTGGTCAGGTAGCGGAAGAAACCCGCCTCCATGCCTTTTTCCACGTCGCGCGGCACGGCGTTGGCCGACAGCGCCATCACCGGGATGTGGGCGGTGGCGGGGTCGGCCTGCAAGACCTTGAGCGCGCCGAAGCCGCTCAGCCCCGGCAGATTAATGTCCATCAAGATCACGTCGGGCTGATAGGCGCGCGCCAGGTCGATGCCGAGGTGGGCGTTGATGGCCGTGAACAGCTTGAGGTCGCTGCGCCGTTCTATCAGTTGCTCGACCAGATCCAGGTTGGCCGGATTGTCTTCCACGTACAACAGCGTGCGCTGGCCGGTCGGCTGTCCCGCCGGCGCGGCGGGCGCGGCGATGGCCACTTGCGCGAGATCGCCATCGGTGGCGAATTGCGGATTGCTGGAGGCGGCGAAATCGACCCAGAATTCGGTGCCGACGCCGGGCGTGCTGTCGACCCCGATCACGCCATCCATCAATTCGACCAGTTGCTTGGTCACCACCAGGCCGATGCCGGTGCCCTCCTCGGCGCTGTCTTCCTGGCCGAGGCGGTTGAAGGGCTGGAACAACTGGGCCTGCTGCTCGGCGCTCAGGCCGATGCCGCTGTCCTTGACGTAGACCCGCACCCGGCCGGCCTCGGCCGCGATGCAGCGCACCGTGACCGTGCCGCCCGGACGGTTGTATTTGACGGCGTTCGACAGCAGGTTGATCATCACCTGTTTGACCCGCGTCAAGTCGGCGTGGATGAAATGGGACGCGTCGGAGGCCGGGAACACCAGGCCGATGCCGCGCTTTTGCGCCTGCGGGCCGATCAGCGCGTGGCAATCCTGCAGCACTTCGGACAGCGACATCGGCTCCGACGAAATCGTCACCTTGCCCGATTCGATCATCGCCAGGTCGAGGATTTCATTAATCAGGCGCAGCAGATACCAGCCGCCCTTGAGGATTTGCCCGATCGAGCGCTGCTGCGACGCCGTCGGCGCCGGGATTTCCGACTCCATCAACTGGGCGAAGCCGAGCACGCCGTTCAGCGGCGTGCGCAATTCGTGGCTCATGCTCGACAGGAATTCCGACTTGGCCAGGTTGGCCTTTTCCGCGACGGCGCGGGCGGTTTCCAGCTCGACGTTATTTTCTTGCAGCACATGCTCGAACTGCTTGCGCTCGGTCATGTCGCGGGCGGCGGCGAACACGCCCTTGAGGTTGCGGTCGCGGTCGTAGAAAGTGGTGGCGTTGTAGGACACCACCGTTTCCTTGCCGTCGCGGGCGCGCGCCGTCAGCTCGTAGTTGGTGACCTTGCCTTCCCGCAGCACGCGCTTGATGCCGGCCTCGGCCCGCTTCTGGTCGGTGAAATAATTCTTGAACGGGGCGCCGATCAGCTCGTCGCGCGCGCAGCCGGTCAGCGCTTCCATCTGCTGGTTGACGTCGCTGATGATGCCGCGCGGATCGGTCGTCATCAGGGCGTCGATATTCGATTCGATCAGCGAGCGGGTGTAAAACTGCTGGTCGCGCAAGCTCTGGTCGAGCAGCGCCTGCTCGGCCTCGACCTGCTTGCGGGCCGTGTTGTCGGTGCCGATCAGCAGGTAGCCGATGATGGCGTCCTGGGCGTCGCGCAGCGCCGTCACCGAGACGATGGCGGGGAAACGCGTGCCATCCTTGCGGATATAGGTGAGCTCGTAGATATCCTCGATGCCGCGCGAGGCCTTGAACACCAGCGCCTCGAAGCCGGGCGCGATGGCCGTGTCGTGCTCCAGGCTCAGCGTTTCGGCCCGCTCGATCACTTCCTGCGGGTCGGAGATATTGGCCGGCGTGATCTGGTCGACCACGTCGGCCGCCGTGTAGCCGAGCATGCGTTCGGCGCCGACGTTGAAAATCTGGATCACGCCCTGGGCATCGGTGGCGATGCTGGAAAAGTTGGCGCTGTTGAAAATCGCCCGCTGCAGGGCGCCGGCGCGCAGCAGCGCCTCCTCGGCCTCCTTGCGGGCCGTGTTGTCGGTGCCGATCAGCAGGTAGCCGATGATGGCGTCCTTGGCGTCGCGCAGCGCCGTCACCGACACCACGGCCGGGAAGCGGCTGCCATCCTTGCGGATATAGGTCAGCTCGTAAATATCCTCGATGCCGCGCGAGGCCTTGAACACCAGCGCCTCGAAGCCGGGCGAGATCGGCGTGTCGAGTTCGGCCGTCAGCGTGGTGGCGCGCAGGATGACTTCCTGCGCGTCCGAAATATCGGCCGGCGTGATTTTATCGACGACATCGGCCGCCAGATAGCCCAGCATGCGCTCGGCGCCGACGTTGAAGATCTGGATCACGCCCTGGGCGTCGGTGGCGATGCTGGAAAAGTTGGCGCTGTTGAAAATCGCGTCTTGCAGGGCGCCGGCCTTGATGAGCGGCTGCTGCGCCAGCGCGTCGGCCACGCTGCCGGACCAGCGCCCGCCGCCACGGCGCGTCACCAGCAACAACAGCAGCAAGCCGGCGCTGATGGCCAGCAAGGCGTCGCGCACGCCGTTCCAGCCGGGCGCGCCCGAGGTCAGCAGGAGAAAAGCGGTCAGAACGACCATGGAAATAGCGAAGCCGATCAACACTAAACGATCGAGCGACGTTATAGGTAACGTCTTCATGTTCAAGCCTGGGCCGGTGTAAAACTGAGCGCTAGCCTCGGCCCAAACAAGGTGACGGCGAAGCCGTAACGCCGGCAAGCTGCCGCCGGCGTTTTCATATCTATGTTATCTATGTTACAGGGTAACACATCCGGCTTGCGGAGACGGTCCGCAAAAGCTTGGCGCCGGCTATGCAAAGAGTGAGAAAATATGCCACCGTGAAATGGCTGACCGCGCCGCGGCGCAGCCATTCCAATTTCATCTTCCCCCGCACGGAGCCTGCGCAAGTATGCGATCTTCCCACCCCCGCGCCCTCGCCGCCGCGACCAAACGCCACCTCGGCGACGCCGCTTTGGGCCGCCTGCCTATCATGCTGGCGGCCAGCGCCTTCGTGATCCTGGTATGCGCCAGCCTGGTCGGCGTCGAAGCCTGGCTGACCTGGCGCGCCCGCGTGGTTCAGCTGAGCGAAGCGCGCATCGCCTCGAACAACGTGGCCGAGGCCGTCGCCCAGCACGCTTACGACACCATCAAGGAAGCCGACACCGTACTCGTCGGCCTGGTCGAGCGCGTCGAACACGACGGCGCCGGCACGCCGGCCGAACTGGAGCGCCTGCACCAGTTGCTGGCGCTGCGGGTGCGGGCGCTGCCGCAGCTGCACGGCTTGTTCGTCTATGGCGCCGACGGCGCCTGGATCACCAATTCGGAACCGTCCATGTTGAGCGGCCAGAACAACGCCGACCGCGAATACTTCATCTACCACCGCAGCCACACCGGCGACGCGCCCCACATCGGCCCGCCGATCCGCAGCAAGTCGACGCATGAGTGGATCGTCACGGTGTCGCGCCGCATCAACCGGGCCGACGGCGGCTTCGGCGGCGTCGCGCTGGCGACCATCAAGATGGCGTATTTCAAGAAATTCCAGGAGCGCTACAACATCGGCCAGGCCGGCGCCATTTTCCTCGCCACCGACCAGGGCACGCTGCTGATACGCCGCCCCTACGACGAAGCCATGCTGGGACGCGACATTTCCGCGCTGCCCCTGTTCGCGCGCTATCTGTCGGTTTCCAGCGCCGGCACCGCCACCATCAAGTCGAGGCTCGACGGCGTCACCCGCATCAACAGCTACCGCCGGCTGGAAGAATATCCGCTGGTGGTCTCGGCCGCGCTGTCGGAAGCCGAAACGCTGGCCGACTGGCGCACTGACGCCTGGCGCAACGGCATCATGGTGGCCGTCATCGTGCTCGGCATCGGCGCCCTGGGCTTCCGGCTGATCCTGCAAATCCAGCAGCGGGTCGAGGCCGAGAACGAATTGCGCAAGGCGCGCGGCTCGCTCGAAACGCTCAACGCCACGCTGGAGCAGCTGGCCATGCAGGACGGCTTGACGGGACTGGCCAACCGCCGCAAGTTCGACACCGCCATCACCGAGGAATTCAGCCGCGCCACCCGCAACGCCAGCGCGCTGGCGCTGATTATGATAGACGTCGACTGTTTCAAGCAGTACAACGACATCTACGGCCACGCCGCCGGCGACGCATGCCTGCGCGCCATCGGCCGCGTGGTCGGCGACAGCAAGCGCCGCCCCGGCGACATGGCGGCCCGCTACGGCGGCGAGGAATTGGCGGTGCTGCTGCCCGGAACCGACGTGGCCGGCGCGCTGGTGGTGGCCGAAAAAATCCGGCAAGCCATTTATGCGCTGGAACTGGTCCACAGCGGCAATCCGAACGGCGTCGTCACCGTCAGCGCGGGCGTGGAAGCGTTCGAGCCGGTGGGCGGGGAACAGCGGCCGGTCGACCTGATCGAGGCGGCCGACAAATTGCTGTACCAGGCCAAGCGGAGCGGCCGCAACCGGGTCGGCGCCCGCGCCGCCGTCGCGGCATGAGGCCGGCCCGACTTAATCCTGCGTGTCGATAAAGGCCGGCAGTTGCCGCGCCAGCGCGGCGATGGCGGCCAATTTGGGAAAGTTGGCGGCGTTGACGTCGCCGAAAATCGGGTGCGCGGCGGCCGCCTCGAAGACCACCACCGTCATCACGTCGGCATGGCTCAGCTGCCCGCCCAGCATCCACGGCGCGCCGGCGCGCGCTTCG
>NZ_JANXMI010000027.1 GCF_025354735.1 Rugamonas sp. | reverse complement strand
GCAGGCCGGGATCGCCAAGGCCGGCGCGGCCTGGCTGCCGGTCGATGAAGACACGCCCGTCGAACGCCTGCAAGTGTGCCTGGACGACGCCGACGGCGCCGGCGTCGTCACCTGCGCCGCGCTGGCGCCGCGCCTGGCCGGCATCGGCCGGCCCGTGTGGAGCGCCGAGGATTTGCTGATGCCGCCGGCCGCCGGCGCCACGCTGGCGCGGCGCGGCGCCGTCTCGCCGGACGCGCCGGCCTACGTCATCTACACCTCCGGCTCGACCGGCAAGCCGAAAGGCATCCTGATTTCCCAGCGCAGCATCTGCCACTTCCTGCGCAGCGAAAACGAAGTGCTCGGCGTGCGCGCCGACGACCGCGTCTACCAGGGCTTCTCGGTGGCCTTCGACATGTCGTTCGAAGAAATCTGGATCGCCTATCTGGTCGGCGCGACGCTGTGGATAGGCCCCAAGGACGTCAGCGGCGATCCCGAAACGCTGCCGCGCATGCTGACCGAGAACGCCGTCACCGTGCTGCACGCGGTGCCGACGCTGCTGGCGCTGTTCGTGGCGGACGTGCCCAACCTGCGCCTGATTAACCTGGGCGGCGAGATGTGTCCCGAGTCGCTGGTCGAGCGCTGGTCGCGCGACGGCCGCCTGATGTTCAACACCTACGGCCCGACCGAGGCCACGGTGTCGGCCAGCCTGGCCAGTTTGCGGCCGGCGCAGCCGGTCACCATCGGCACGCCGCTGCCCAATTACGGCCTGCTGGTGATCGCCGTGAACGACGGCGCCGACGGCGGCAAACCGGCGCCGGCGCTGTCGCTGCTGGCGCGCGGCGACATCGGCGAGTTGTGCATCACCGGCCCCGGACTGGCCGACGGCTACCTGGGCCGGCCCGACCTGACGGCCGACAAATTCCTCGTCAACCCCTGGAGCAGCGGCCATCACGACGCCCGCCTGTACCGCACCGGCGACCTGGCGCGCATCGACGCCGACGGCCAGGTCGTGTGCCTGGGCCGCGCCGACGACCAGGTGAAAATCCGCGGCTTCCGCGTCGAACTGGGCGAGATCGAAGCGGTGCTGGCGCAGCAGCCCGGCGTCGGCACGGTCGCCGTCCTGCTGCGCAAGGACGACGGCATGGACCAGCTGGTGGCCTACCTCGTGCCCGACGGCGCGGCCGAACTGTCGAACAGCGCACTGCGCCACGCGCTGGCCGCCGTGCTGCCGCCCTATATGGTCCCCGGCCGCTACGAAATGCAGGCCGCCATGCCGCGCCTGACCTCCGGAAAAATCGACCGCAAGGCGCTCAAGGCGATGCCGCTCAGCGCCGCGCCGGCCGGCGTGGCCGCCGATTCCGACCTGCCCGAAACGCCGGCCGAAGTGGCGCTGTTCGCCGCGCTGGCCGCGCTGTTCCCCGGCCAGCCGATACTGCGCCACGCCGATTTCTTCAGCGACCTTGGCGGCCACTCCTTCTTCGCCGCGCGCCTGGCCTCGGCCCTGCGCGCCGATCCACGCTACGCCCACATCACGGTGCGCGACATTTATCAGCGGCGCCAGGTCGGACAAATCGCCGCCGCGCTGGCCGACTCGCCCGAGGGCGGCAACGCCGTCGAAGCGGAATGGACGCCGCCGTCGGCGCTGCGGCGCTGGAGCTGCGGGCTGGCGCAGGCGGCCGCCATGCCCGGCCTGGTCGCGCTGCGCATGGCGCAGTGGCTGGCGCCGTTCTTCACCTACCACTTCTACACGGGCGACCCGGGCGACTCGGTGGCGCGCGCGATCGCCGCCTCGGCCGGCGTGTTCCTGCTGGCGACGGTGATGGAGTTTTTCATCGCCATCGGCGGCAAATGGCTGATCGCCGGACGCCTGCAAGCGGGCAGCTACCCGCTGTGGGGACTGACCTACTACCGCTGGTGGCTGGCCGACCGCCTGGTCGAGGCGGCGCCGGCGTATCTGCTGAGCGGCTCCTCGCTGTACACGTGGTGGTTGCGCGCGCTCGGCGCAAAAATCGGCCACGACGTCATCATCGGCTCCATGACCCTGCGCGCGCCGGACCTGCTGCGCATCGGCGACGGCGTCAGCGTCGGCAACGCCGCCAATTTTGAAAACGCGCGCGTGCAGCGCGGCCGCCTGCTGCTGGGGACCATCACGCTCGACGACGACGCCTGCGTCAGTTCCTACGCCGTCCTCGAAGGGAACACCCGGGTCGAAACGGCCGGCCACCTGGAAGGCCAGTCGGCCCTCAGCGACGGCATGACCGTGCCGGCGCGGCGCATCTGGCGCGGCTCGCCGGCGCGCGACGTCGGCGCCTTCGACGCGGCCGCCCTGCCGCCGCGCCCCGCCGTCACGGCCGCGCGCCTGGCCGCCGAAGCGCTGTTCTTCGTGCTCGGCATCCTCGTCATCGTCACGCTGTTCTTCATGCCGGTGTTCCCCAGCTTCGTGCTGATCGACTGGTTCGACGAAGCGGGCTGGCTGCCGCAAATCCAGGGCGACGACGTCAGTACCCAGCTGCTGCGCTACTTCGTGCTGGCCTTCCCCGCCAGCACGGTGCTGATCGTGCTCACCGCCCTGCTGTCGGCCGGCATCCGCTGGAGCGTGCTGCCGCGCTTGAAGCCGGGCCGCTCGGCCGTCCACAGCAACACCTACTGCGCCAAATGGCTGGTCAGCCAGATCCAGGAGTCCAGCCTCAATGTGCTGCACGGGATCTACGCCACCATCTACGCGCCGTTCTGGTATCGCCTGCTGGGCGCCAAGGTGGGACGCGACGCCGAAATCTCGACCGCCCTCGGCGTGGTGCCGGACATGCTGACCCTGGGCGACGAAACCTTCATCGCCGACGCCGTGATGCTGGGCGACGAACAGATCGACGGCGGCTGGATGACGATGCAGCCGACCGTCATTTCGCACCGCAGCTTCGTCGGCAACGGCTCCTACATCCCGGACGGCACCGTGCTGCCCGAGCACGTGCTGATCGGCGTCCATTCGCACGCGCCGGAAAACGACCAGATGGCCAGCGGCGACACCTGGCTCGGCTCCCCGCCGATCAACCTGCCGGCGCGCGAGCAGACCAGCGGCTATTCGGAATCGTTGACCTTCCACCCGTCGCCGCTGCGGCGCCTTGGGCGCGGCCTGATCGAAGCGTTCCGCATCGTCGCGCCGCACGCGCTGGTGATCGCGGTCGGCTACACGCTGGTGCTGGGCGTGATGCCGATCGCCGGCGCCGGCCGCTGGGGCGAGGTGATCTGGGACTTGACGCTGGCCGGACTCGCTTATGGCGTCGGCAATTACTTCTTCGTGGTCGGCTTCAAGTGGCTGCTGATCGGCCGCTATCGCAAACAATCGGAGCCGATGTGGACCCCGTTCGTGTGGCTGTCCGAGGGCGTGACGAATCTGTACGAGGGCATCGCCGTACCGAACTTCATGCGCTACCTGCGCGGCACGCCGTGGCTGCCGCTGGCCTTCAACCTGCTGGGCGCCAGGATAGGACGCGGCGTCTACCTCGACACCACCGACATCACCGAATTCGATTGCGTCGACATCGGCGAGTACAGCGAACTCAATGCGCTGAGCTGCCCGCAGACCCACTTGTTCGAAGACCGCGTGATGAAGATCGACCGCGTCGTCATCGGCAAGCGCGTTTACATGGGGCCGCGCAGCTCCGTGCTGTACAGCGCCGCCGTCGGCGACAACGCCCGTCTCGGCGCGCTGACGCTGGTGATGAAGGGCGAGCACATTCCGGCCGCGTCGCACTGGGTCGGCTGCCCGGCCGCGCCGGCGCGCGCCTGAGCCGCATCGGCCATGGCGGCCGTCGCGATCACGCATATCGTTGGGAGCAGGGATGAACTGGAGCGGCACGCAAAATCCGCCGGCGCCCGATACGGCGCCGGGTGAGCGCCTGCCGGTCTATCTGTGGCCGGACGCCGCGCCGGACGCCGGCGGCGGCGCGCACGATATCTTCGTGCTGGCCGTGCGCACGGACGAAGGCCGGCAGCGCGAACGCGCCCGCCTTCAAATCCGCGAGGCGGTGCGCGTGGCATTGAGCCGGGTGCTCGACATCGATCCCGCCGCCATCGCGCTGCCGGCCGCGCAAGGCCGGGCGCCGCGCGTGGTCCTCAATCCTGCGCCGGCGCGCGCCGGAATCAACGCGACCGAAACGGCTGCTGCGACTGCGGCGCCAAGCGGCATCGGCATCTCCATCAGCCACGAATCGGGACTCTCGCTGGCCGCCGTCAATCTGCGCGGCGCCATCGGCGTTGACCTGATGCGCGTACACGAAGTCGCCGACTGGGAAGTCGTCGCGCGCGACTACCTCGGCCCGGACGCGGCACGCACTTTGGCCGCCATCCCGGCAGGCCAGCGCGCAAAAGCCTTTGCCGCCGCCTGGACCGCGCGCGAAGCCGGCCTCAAATGCCTCGGCCTCGCGCTTCAAGAATGGCAACCAGCGCCCCTGCCCTGCCGCCAGCTGGAACTTCTTCTGCCCGACGGTTACGCCGGCAGTGTCGCGATACCGTTTTGATCCGCGCGGTCATTCCATGACCAGCCGCCGCCGGTGCTACACTGCGAACCGCGTACCGCCCCATCAGGAGAACAGTTGAGTACCACGAACGCGCCCCAATTCACGCCCAAGCGCATCGCGCCGACCGCCGAGCAGACCGCGATCCAGACCGCGCAGCAGCGCGTGATCCTGATCGACGCCAACGCCGGCGCGGCCAAGACCACCACGCTGGCGCTGCGCATCGCCGAGTCGATGCATCGCGGCCGCGCGCCCGAAAAAATCCTCGGCCTGGTGTTCACCGCCGCCGCCAAGCAGGCCCTCAAGCTGCGCCTGAAGGAAATCGGCGTCGCCGCGCCCCTGATCGCGCGCATGACCATCGCCACCTTCGACGACTACGCCCGCACCATCCTGGCCGGCCTCGAATTCCACCCGACCGACACCTTCGACAGCTACGAAGCGATGTATCCCTACGCGATACAGGCGCTGGAACAGGTGGCGGAAAAATACGCCGAGCGCTACCCGCTGACGATCAACGCCAGCAACTCGGCCATCATGCAGTTCCTGAAGCTGCAACTGCGCACCAAGGCGCGCATGGATTTCCACCGTCCCGAATTCGAACAGGGCTCGATCGAAGACCGCTTGTTCCTGCTGCCCGACGTCTCGCTCACCAGCCTGTTGTGGATGGCCGAGTACGAGCGCGTGCGCGGCGGCGACACCGGCGAGGTGCGCTTCCGCGCCGCCTTCGACGCCACCTACGACCTGGTGCGCCTGATGGAGGACGACGAAGAACTGCGCGCCTCGCTGCCCGAATTCCAGGTCATCGTCGCCGACGAACTCCACGATCTGAACGAAGCGTCGTTCCGCTTTTTGACCATGCTGATACGGCGCAGCGGCGCCTTTTTCTGCGGCGCCGGCGACAAGGACCAGGTCATCTACACCTGGTCCGGCGCCGACCACCAGTTCCTGCGCGAGCGCTTCGGCGCCGAATTCCCCAAGCTGCAAAGCTATCCGCTGACCAGCTCCTACCGCTACGGACCGGAACTGGCCGAAGCCGTCGCCAGCCTGAAGGCCAAGGAGAGCGCGTCGGCGCTGGCGCGCGGCACGCAGATCGACCTGCTGACCTACGACGCGGCCGACCGCGACGCCTGCACGGCGCAACTGGTGGCGGCGATCCGGCGCTGGAACGCCGATGGCCACGACAGCGGCGGCGTCGCCGTGCTGCTGCGCGACCGCGACCAGTCGGTGCGCGTCGAGAACGCGCTGTTCCAGAACAATATAGGCTACCGCTTCGTCGAGATGCACAGCTACCTGGCCAGCCAGGAGATTTTGATGCTGCGCGCCCTGGTGGCGCTGGCGCGGCGCAATCTGCACTGGGTCGGCAGCGCGCAGCGGCGCGCCGACATCTTCGAGGCGCTGGTGTTCTTCACCGAGATCCCCTACCAGCGCGACGAACTGAAACAGGCCAAGATCGACATCGCCAACTATCCCGAGATGCTGGAAGGCTTCCTCGACAACCACCTGAAAAAATCGGCCAACAACGAGCGCGCCAGCATCACCGCGCAGGCGGTCGAGTATCTGCGCGGCCTCGATGACGAGATGCCCGTCGGCGTCGCGCTCGAACACGTGGTGCAGCTGATGAAGCTCGATGAAGCAGCGCGCCGCATCTACGTCGACAAAGCGCAGGCCGACGTCGTCACCCGCTCCATCGCCGGCTTCATCGACGTTTGCGGCGAAGCCGAGGTGACGCTGGCGGCCTTCCCCGAATGGCTGGCGGCGATGGAGCAGGCGCTGGCCGACAGCGCCCAGCACCAGCGCGTGACCATCGCCTGCATCGACCAGATCAAGGGACTCGAATACGCGCACGTCATCATGCCCTACCTGAGCGCGACCGAATTCCCGCGCCTGGGCGCGGCCGCGCTGGAAGAACAGAACCGCTTCTACGTCGGCATCACGCGCGCGAAAGATCGATTGACGCTGCTGGCGCCGGCCGACAATGGCGCCGCCAGCGCCTACATCGCGGCGATGGACCTGGCGCAGTCCGGCGCGCTCGGCACGCGCCTGCTGCGCACCGCGCAACTGCGCGCCGAAATCGCGCGGCAAAAAGCGCAGAGCCGCTAGGCGGCGCCGGCGCCGCCTGCGATATCGACGCGCCGTCTCGCGCGCCGATGCTGGCAATCTGAAATTTCCATTGAGATGAGAATGATTATCATTTATCATCCCGATATGACCCTGCCCACCCCGCCCGCCTCCATCCTCATCGTCGACGACGATCACGGCATCCGCACCCTGCTGGCCGATTATCTGGAACGCCACGGTTATCGGGCGCGTGGCTGCGGCGACGGCGACGCGATGTGGCGAATACTCGCCGCCAGCCCGCCCGATTTGCTGATCCTGGACCTGAACCTGCCGGGCGACGACGGCGTGGCGCTGTGCCGCAAGCTGCGGCCGCGCTGGTCGCTGCCCATCATCATGCTGACCGCGCGCGGCACCACGGGCGACCGCGTGCTCGGGCTGGAAACCGGCGCCGACGACTACATCACGAAACCTTTCGAGCCGCGCGAACTGCTGGCGCGCGTGCGCAACATCATCGGCCGCAACCGGCTGTCGGCGCCGCGCGTTGACGCCTTCGTCGACGAAGACCAGCTGCACTTTCCCGGCTGGACGCTGGACCTGAACGCGCGCCACCTGATTGACGCCCAGGGTATCGTCATCATGCTGTCGAGCGTGGAGTTCCAGCTGTTGCGGCTGTTTCTGGAGCATCCGAATCGCGTACTCAGTCGCAACCAGCTGCTGGAACTGAGCCGAGGCCGCGTCCACAACCCGTTCGACCGCGCCATCGACATCCAGATCTGCCGCCTGCGCCAGAAACTCGGCGACGACGCCCGCCTGCCGACGATGATTAAGACGGTGCGCAACGGCGGCTACGTGTTTGCCCAGCAGGTCAAGCGGGGAACCCAGCCGGGCGCTCTGCCTTCAGAAAAACGTATCCAATAAATTTTTACGTATATTTTTTACTAAAATTTCACTTCTTTTATAACTCGACCGTCGGGAGTTTTGGTGCTAACCGGGATCAACCATCTGACGCTCGCCGTTAGTAATCTGCCAAGCAGCCTCGATTTCTATACTCGCCTGCTCAATTTCCGCCTGCACGCAGTATGGGATACCGGCGCCTATCTTTCGCTGGGTGAGCTCTGGCTTTGCCTATCGCTGGAGCCGCCTCCCGCAAACGAACACTCGCCGAGCTATACGCATTACGGATTCACGATCGAGCAATCGGCTTTCATTGCGTTCCAGACGCTGCTGAAATCCGAAGGCGTTAAAGAGTGGAAGCTGAACCGGAGCGAAGGCGACTCTTTCTATTTTCTTGACCCCGACGGCCACCAACTCGAGGCGCATGTCGGCACGCTCAGTTCGAGGATTGCGCAATGTCGCGACCAGCCATACGCCGGGATGCGCATCTTTGACTAGAAATGCGGCATCGAAGCACCGATGTGTATCGGGTCCGGCTTCCATGCTTTCGTCAGCGTGCTTGGCAGTCCAGGCCTGAAGCGGAAAGAATAGTATTTTATTTTATGGCGTTGATTTTATTTCATTCGCCGCCAGTTCTCAGGCAGATCAAACGGCTTCACCGTCGTATCATAGGAGTAAAGATAAGTCGCTTCAGGGCCATCGAGCTTCCCATCTGCCCAATGAATTTCTCTAAAAGAAAAGGGCGTACCATCCCTCGTCACTACCAAGGTATAGATGTTGTGGTTGGCGTGGGGACTACTGGTAATAAATTTCCGATCCAACAACATCATAACGTCAGCCTGATCGATAACATAAGATGCGCAGCTATCGCCGCCACAGGTCACGGACGATACTTCGATCGAGGTAATGGCTTCGGGCGTCAGTTCATGAATCCCGAAGTTCAAACCAATATCAATATCCGTATTCTCGCATTCAAAGCGCTCGACGCCGGCCCGTGAACAAACCACTTGTCCGACAACAATGGTTTCTGAATTTTCCCTGACCTCCCGAAATTTTACTGGTGATAACGAAAAAAACTCGTCGTATCCTACCGAACGCCGTCCATTGGCTTCCATAAAATGAACATCGTCACGCAGGCCATTTTTTGCCTTTTCCAGCAAAATAGAATTTGCTAGATTGCGTACACCTATCAAAGAGTCGAGATTGTCGGGTGCCGGATAAAGTCGTCGAAAGCCTTTTGCAGTGAGATGCGAAGCTTTGAAAACTCCCTCGCTCATTTCATTGGCCACTGTGCTACAGCCGGAATCAACCGGCGTGGAAGGATCACTGGCTGGAGCACAATCGGACGATGCCGTGACGCTTAGTACCGTCATATTCTGTGCCTCCACCGCAGAACAAATTAAGGTGAGCTCTAATAACTCGATTTTGACGGCGTAAAGCGGTGAGCAGGCCGCTTGCCCAATGTCGGCGGTTGTAACGGCCGATCCGGCGACGCGTGGGAAATGGCAAGGCAAGGAACAAACTGGGCGATCTGGGGGCG
>NZ_JANXMI010000315.1 GCF_025354735.1 Rugamonas sp. | reverse complement strand
CGCTGCTGTTGCCGCCGCCCCGGCGCCGGCCGCCGCCGCTGCGCCTGTCGCTGCGGCCCCAGCGGCCGCGCCGGCCGCCGCCAGCGGTCCGGTCGACGTCAAGGTGCCCGACATCGGCGACTTCAAGGAAGTCGAAGTCATCGAACTGCTGGTGAAAGTGGGCGACACCATCAAGGTCGACCAGTCGCTCATCACCGTGGAATCGGACAAGGCCAGCATGGAGATCCCGTCCAGCCACGCCGGCGTGATCACGGCCATCAACGTCAAGGTCGGCGACAAGGTGCATGAAGGTTCGCCGCTGCTGGTGGTGCAATCGACCGGCGCCGCCGCACCGGCCGCACCTGCCGCCGCATCTGCCGCACCTGCACCTGCCGCCGCATCGGCTCCCGCATCGGCACCTGCTGCCGCCGCCGCTCCGGCGTCGGCCAGCTCGGTCGTCACCGGCAAGCTGGCGCACGCGTCGCCGTCGATCCGCAAGTTCGCCCGCGAACTGGGCATCGACCTCGGCAAAGTGCCGGGCAGCGGTCCGAAAGGCCGCATCACCCAGGTCGACGTGCAGAACTACGTCAAGGGCGTGATGGCCGGCAGCACCGCCGCACCGAACGCAGCACAGGCCGGCGCCGGCAATGCGGGCGGCGGCATGAGCGTGCTGCCATGGCCGGTGATCGACTTCAGCAAATTCGGTCCGACCGAAGTCCAGCCGCTGTCGCGCATCAAGAAGATCAGCGGTCCCAATCTGCACCGCAACTGGGTCATGATCCCGCACGTGACGCAGTTCGACGATGCCGACGTCACCGACCTCGAAGCCTTCCGCGTCGACACCAACAACGGCAACGCCAAGAACAAGGAAGCGACCAAGCTGACCATGCTGGCCTTCGTCATCAAGGCATCGGTCGCCGCGCTGAAGAAGTTCCCGGCCTTTAACGCCTCGCTCGACGAGAAGGGCGAGAACCTGATCCTCAAGCAGTACTACAACATCGGCTTCGCGGCCGACACGCCGAACGGCCTGGTGGTCCCGGTCATCAAGAACGCCGACCAGAAGTCCGTCACGCAGATCGCCAAGGAGATGACCGAGCTGTCGCTGCAAGCGCGCGAAGGCAAGCTCAAACCGACCGACATGCAGGGCGCCAGCTTCACCATCTCCTCGCTCGGCGGCATCGGCGGCACCCACTTCACGCCTATCGTCAACGCGCCGGAAGTGGCCATCCTCGGCTTGTCCAAGGCCGCCATCAAGCCGGTCTGGGACGGCAAGGCCTTCCAGCCGCGTTTGATGATGGGCACCTCGCTGTCCTACGACCACCGCGTCGTCGACGGTGCGATGGGCGCCCGCTTCTCCGTGTACCTGAGTGAAGTGCTCGGCGACATGCGCAAAATTCTGCTGTAAGGAGCGATCGATGAGCACAGTAGAAGTCAAAGTCCCGAACATCGGCGACTTCCAGGAAGTCGAAGTGATCGAAGTGATGGTCAAGGTCGGCGACACGATCAAGGTCGACCAGTCGCTGGTCACCGTGGAATCGGACAAGGCCAGCATGGAAATCCCTTCCAGCCACGCCGGTCTGGTCACGCAGGTGACGGTCAAGGTCGGCGACAAGATCGCCGAAGGCGGCATCATGCTGACGGTCGAAGAGGGCGCCGCCGGCGCCGTCACGCCGGCCGTCGCCGAAGCGGCGGCCGCACCGGCCGCCGCACCAGCACCAGCAGCGGCAGCGGCCGCGCCGGCCGCGATTCCCGTCGCCGGCGGCTACAGCGGCCAGGTCGACATCGACTGCGACATGATGGTCCTCGGCGGCGGTCCCGGCGGTTACTCCGCCGCGTTCCGCGCCGCCGACCTGGGCCTGAGCACCGTCATCGTCGAGCGTTACGCGACGCTGGGCGGCGTGTGCCTGAACGTCGGCTGCATCCCGTCGAAAGCCTTGCTGCACCTGGCCTCCGTGATCGACGAGACGGCCACGCTGGGCAAGCATGGCATCAGCTTCACCGCGCCGCAGATCGACATCGACGCCGTCCGCAAGCACAAGGAAGAAGTCATCTCGACGATGACCAACGGCCTGGCCGGCATGGCCAAAGCACGCAAGACGCAAGTGGTCACCGGCGTCGGCCAGTTCATCAGCGCCAACCACATCGAAGTGACGGCCGCCGACGGCACGAAGAAAGTCGTGCAGTTCAAGCAGGCCGTGATCGCCGCCGGTTCGTCGGTGGTGGACCTGCCGTTCGTGCCGAAGGACCCGCGCATCGTCGACTCGACCGGCGCGCTGGAACTGCGCCAGATCCCGAAACGCATGCTGGTCATCGGCGGCGGCATCATCGGCCTGGAAATGGCCACCGTCTACTCGACCTTCGGCGCCCGCATCGACGTCGTCGAAATGATGGACGGCTTGATGCAGGGCGCCGACCGCGACGCCGTCAAGGTCTGGCAGAAGTTCAACGCCAAGCGCTTCGACAACATCATGACCAAGACCAAAACCGTCGGCGTGGAAGCGCTGCCGGAGGGGATCAAGGTCACCTTCGAGGCGGCCGAAGCGGGCGCCACCGCGCCCGAACCGCAGCTGTACGACATGGTGCTGGTGGCCGTCGGCCGCAGCCCGAACGGCAAGAAGGTCGCCGCCGACAAGGCCGGCGTGATCGTCACCGACCGCGGCTTCATCCCGGTCGACAGCCAGATGCGCACCAACGTGCCGAACATCTACGCCATCGGCGACCTGGTGGGCCAGCCCATGCTGGCGCACAAGGCCGTGCATGAAGGCCACGTGGCGGCGGAAGCGGCGGCCGGCCAGAAGTCGCACTTCGACGTCAAGGTCATTCCATCGGTGGCCTACACCGATCCGGAAGTGGCATGGGCCGGCATCACCGAGGATGAAGCGAAAGCCAAGGGCATCAAGGTCGAGAAGGGCCACTTCCCCTGGGCCGCCAGCGGCCGCGCCGTCGCCAACGGCCGCGCCGAGGGCTTCACCAAGCTGCTGTTCGACGCCGAGACCCACCGCATCATCGGCGGCACCATCGTCGGCACGCACGCCGGCGACATGATAGGCGAAATCGCTTTGGCCATCGAAATGGGCGCCGACGGCACCGACATCGGCAAGACCATCCACCCGCACCCGACGCTGGGCGAGTCGATCGGCATGGCCGCCGAAGTGTACGAAGGCGTGTGCACCGACCTGCCGCCGCCGCGCAAGCGCTAAGCAAGTCTCGCGGCCTGGCCGCACACAAAAAACCGGGACTTGTTCCCGGTTTTTTTACGCGCTCGGATTGATGACTTCAGCACTTTATTCGCATTGAATCTGGATGTCGTTCTGGCCTGCCTTCTGCCCTTTTTTATAGGTGAACGCGCATTTGGTGATGCTGTCATCGAGTCGTTTTGCCAGTGTGATTTCAGCATATTCACCGTAGGAGCATCTGAGCCACTTGCCGTCGGGGAAGCGTCCGTCGAGGTCGTAGGTATCGGTTGTCAGCTTCCTTTTTTGGCTCTCCACGTAGTCCGCCAATTCGCCTTTTTGTTGCGGCGGCCCGTCGGTAGGCGCAGCTGAGTTGAGATACATCGGCCGCGCCACGTAAGAGCTCCAGCCAGAGGGAATATTTTGTAGTTTGATTTCAAACTCCTGAATGCTGCTCGGGCACTGAGGGGTAATCTTCAATGGGGCGGGAGAGGAGGATGCTGTGCTTGGCCAAACGATAGCGGCAAGCAGCCAGAATGCGACAAATGGCATCGCCCTGTGCAAGGTGATTTTCCACATCTGGTGTTACTCGATGACGAAAAATGCGTCTGCATTGTCACTAGGCCGTATATATGCACCGCTCTTGGTCTTTCCTTTTGAGTGTATGGTCCGCGAGCTTATAAATTTAACTTTCTTGGTTTTCCACTGGTCCATTACGCGTATGCCGTCGGGCGTCTGACCCATGTAAAGAGCAGCATGGTTACCGTGGTTCATATTCGCATATTTTCCATTGACGAAAGTAGCGATCGCGGTTCCTTTTTTCAGCGAACTATTTCCGAATACAGCCGCGCCCTGTTTCCACGCGAGCGTGGGCGGTGCTCCGGCAAACTTCCTCACCAGCGCCACGCATTGATGGTTGCCGACCATCTCTGAATTTTCCAAATCGCTTACTTTTGAGTACGTATAGGACATTTTATTCTCCAGGGTTAAGGGGAAAGAAAGTCCTACGATACTGCGGCTAGATAAATCGATCTTTGAAGCGGCACAAAGGAACAAGCTGCGCAATAGTTACCGATCAATGGCGTCATGGCGATCTGATAGGGCACCGACACCGGCAAGAGCATCACCCGCACCCGACACTGGGCGAGTCGCCCGGCATGGCCGCCGAAGTGTACGAAGGGGCCGCACCCGGATTGTTTGGTGTGTTCTGTTTGAACTCACGCCAACTCCCCGGGCGGCGATGCCGCGTCTTGGGGCGGCGCCGCAGCGGCGCCTGCCTATTTTTCCTGCGCCGTCGTCAGCCTTTGTATGGCGGCCAGCAACACTGGAAATATCGTCGGCTTGGTGAAGAAGGCGTCGAAGGGCAGGTTCATGTCCGTCAGCACCTTGCCCGCGCTGTTGAGGATGTAGGGGATGTGGCGCAGCGCCGGGTCGGCGCGCCACGCCAGCAGCAGCTGTATGCCGTCCATCACCGGCATCATGTAATCGGACAGCACGATATCGGGCGGCGCGGCGCGGGCCCGTTCCAGCGCCTCGCGTCCGTTGGTCGCGGTCTGCACCGCAAAGCCGTGCAACTGGAACAGCAGTTCGTAGGTCGAGACCAGATCGAATTCGTCGTCGACGATCAGGATCAGCTTTTGATCCGGTGCTCGTGCGGCGCTGGGCGGGTCAGCGAGCATGGCCGTCCAGCTGGGAGCGCACGGTCGCCGCGTGCCGCGGCGCCGGTCCCTTGATCGTCATGCCTTCGCTGCCGATGACGAGCAAATGGTTGGCCGCGTCGTAATCGTTTTCGCGCAGTTTCAGCACGCCGATCTGGCGCTCGTTGACGCCGTCGATGTCGATATAGCGCAGCAGGATGATGTTCTCGAACAGCATGGACGCCGACGGTTCGCGCTGCGACAGGTCGCCGCCGAAATAGGGCAGTTCCTGGGTGAAGAAGGTGGTCACGTTCTGGCAGCGCAGTTCATTGACGAGCGCGACCAGGAAGGAGCGCGAGCGGCCGTGGTGCAGGATGATTTCGCGCAGGGCGTCGAGGCCGTCGATGAATAAACGCGAAATTTTGAATTGCCGCGTGTCGCGCAGCACTTCGTGGGCCAGGCGGTCGACCAGCACTTCCAGCGGCACATGCCAGTGGATCAGCAACTGTCCGCTGTCCAGGTAGGGTGCCAGGTCGATGCCGACGCTGCGGGCCTTGGCGACGAGCCGGGCCGGCGATTCGTAGAAGCCGACGATCATGCACGGCTCGCCCTGTTGCAGGCCGTGGTGTATGAAGTGCAGCCCCATCAGGGTCTTGCCGACGCCGGGATTGCCCAGCAGCGCGGTGGTCGAGCCGCGATAGACGCCGCCCTTGGTCAGCTTGTCCCAGCCGGCGATGCCGAAGGACATCTGCGTCATCGATGCGCTCGATTCGCGGTTGGACAGGGTGCTGACCGCCTCCAGGCGCGGATAGACGACGACGCCGTCGGCGGCCACCTCGAACACGTGGCGGCCCAGCATGTGCTTGGCGCCGCGTATCTTGAACACCTTGATTTCGCGGATCAGCTGCATGCCC